>JAITJB010000028.1 GCA_031279155.1 Deltaproteobacteria bacterium
TAGCCCTGACCTACGGCCTTAAATTTCCACTCGCCGCTGTGACGGTAGAGCTCACCGAAGATTAAAGCCGTTTCTGTGCTCATGTCTTCTGAGAGATCGAAGCGGGCAAGTTCGGCGCCGTCGCCTTGATTGACAATGCGGATAAAGGCGTTGGAGACCATGCCAAAATTTTGGCGCCTGGTTTCGGCCTCATGAATGGTTACGGCTACGACGATTTTTTGGATAGCCGGGGCCACGGCCTTAAGGTTGACTTTGATCTGCTCGTCGTCGCCTGCGCCCTCGCCGGTTAGGTTGTCGCCGGTATGTTCGACAGCGCCGTCA
This sequence comes from Deltaproteobacteria bacterium, assembly GCA_031279155.1. Taxonomy (GTDB): domain Bacteria; phylum Desulfobacterota; class Desulfarculia; order Adiutricales; family Adiutricaceae; genus JAISWF01. The sequence goes on from JAITJB010000028.1 coordinate 322, forward strand.
GCGCTTTTAAGATTATTATAGAAAATAAAGTCGCCGCCATCACGGACTTTACCATCCTCTTTGAGAAGTAAGGCCGTAGCATCGAGATCGAAAGCTGCGCCATCAGTAGATCTAAGGTCCCAACCTAGGCCGACGACCACGGCCTGAAGGCCAGGGGCCGTTTTATCGAGGGAAATGTTTTGACCTTTAGCTAGTGAAATTGCCATAAGAGACCTCTGTAAGTTATTTGTTAATGTAAAAAAGGGCGGCCAGGCCGGCCAATAAGCACCACGGGGCAAAAAGAGGTAGTCGCCCGCGGTCGATTAAGACGGTTAGAAGCTTTAAGGCTAGATAGCCGGAGATAGCCGCAACTATTAAACCCACTAAAAGATATTTAAGCCCCAAGGGGCTGGTCATACCGGTAGACAAGCTTAAAATGAGGCCGCCTAAAATTGCTGGTATTGAAGCTATAAAGGAAAATTTAGCGGCTAATTGCTTGTTTAGTCCCAATATCAAGGCCGCCGCGATAGTAAGCCCGCTGCGCGATAAACCCGGGGCGATGGCAAAGCCTTGTGCCAAGCCGATTATGAGGGCGTCTGAGAGCCTCATGGTCATGATAGCCCGGCACCCTGGTTTAACTAGGGCGGTAAGCGCCAAAACTGCCGAAGTCAGCAAAAGGGCTAAGCCCACAGCTCGGATAGAGCTAAAGAGAGAAGTCAAAAAAGAACGGAAAGTAAGGCCTAAAACAGCTGTGGCTAGGCTTGCTGCGATTATCAGGATGCCCAACCGAAAATCAGGCCGGGTTTGATAATATTGGCTCAAGATAGAAGGCGATATCAAAGCTTTTGGGAGTAATCTAAGTTCACTTATGAGCCCGGCTAAGGTTTGGCGGTAGTAGAAGATGACCGCAGCTAAGGTGCCTAAGTGAAGAACTAAATCGAAAACTATATCGGGATCAATAAAGCCTAAATAGGCCTGAGCCAAGACTAAGTGGCCTGATGAAGAGACGGGTAGAAACTCGCAAAGGCCTTGAATTAAGGCCAAAACAATGACCGATGCTAGCGGCGCAAGATTACTCAAGGTAGCTTAAAGGGCGACAGCAGTGCCGGTCATGGAGATCATGATCATACCGTGGTTAGAGGTTAGCTCTTGGTAGGAAACATTAAGGCCAATGACAGCTGTAGCCAGCCTCTTGTGGGCGATGGTTTTGAGCTTATAGAGACAGGCGGCTTCAGCTTCTTTGATCTTCTCCACGTAGAGATCTGATTGTCGGCCCATAAGGTCAGTCACCGCCGTAGCCAAGGTGGTTAGGGGGCCGGTACCTAAGACCACATGGGCGGAGACAAAGCCAAGGTTTTTGTAGGCGCCTTTGTCATAAGGGTTAAAGGTAAAAAGCTCAATGGCCAGACTTTTTTTCCTCATCTCCTCGATGATCTTTTGGGGCGGGGCTTGGGGGTAGAGAAACTCTTGACCATACCTATTCTGAGCCTGGTCGAGGATTTGGCCGAAACAACTCGCGCACAGAGGCGAGGGAACTTCGATCTCCCACTGTCGCAGTTGTTCGATTTTGGTAATGCTCTCTTCCGAGGCCCCGGTTAGGGCCCCGAGATCGGTTCCGCATCTGATACAAATTTTATTCATTAGATCAAAAAACTCCTAATGAAATTTAGACATTAACCCCGTAATTACGGGCTAATGGGCCCAGGCCGCCGGCGTAACCCTGACCAATGGCCTTAAATTTCCACTCTCCGCTGTGGCGGTAGATCTCGCCAAAAATCATGGCCGTTTCCGTACTCATGTCCTCAGATAGATCGAATCGGGCAATCTCTTGGTTGTCGGCTTGGTTGACGACCCGAATGTAAGCGTTGGAAACCATGCCAAAGTTTTGACTTCTCTTATCAGCGTCATGGATGGTTACGGTCACCGAGATCTTTTCAATTTCTGGCGGGACCTTGGTCAGCTGAATTTGAATGACTTCGTCATCGCCTTCGCCCTCGCCGGTGCGGTTGTCGCCTTGGTGCTCAACGGATCCATCAGAGCTTTTTAGGTTGTTATAAAAAATAAAGTCGTGGTCTTTTCTGACCTTACCAGAGGAATTAAGGAGGAAAGCCGAAGCGTCAAGGTCAAATTCGCTGCCGTCAGTGACCCTGGTGTCCCAGCCTAAACCCACGAAGATGACGCTCAATCCTGGAGTCTCTTTACTGAGCGAGACATTACCGCCTTTTTTTAGTGAAATCGCCATGGTGAACTCCCTAGATAGAATGAAAATAATGTCTACAGTATTAAAGCAGCTATATATAATGGCATGTTATGCAAAACATTTAATTTTTATTCGAGTAAGCTTATTAAAATATGGAATGTAGTTGGCTTGCTCTGTTATATTTTATTTTTATTATCCGGTTTTGTCAAGGGGTCAGCTCCCGAGACCCAGAGATGTCAGTCAGCCAGAGATGATGTCAGAGCCGAGAAGAGAGAGAAAGAAAGAAGACCAAACCAGCAAAAGCTAAAGGCTATTTAATTTTTAATATTAAGAAACAAAGCTGTGCTTATAAGAGGCCAAATGAGCATCATATGGTTTTTGGTTCCATCTAAGTGCTCTTTTAAAATTCTCTCAACCGTGCCCTTGGCCAACCAGCCCAGATCCTTAAAGGGCGAGGAGGTCAAGATATCATGACAGGCAAAATTTAGTTTTTTGTCCTGGAGCCACAGGTCCAAGGGGGCGTTGAAGCCAGTTTTAACGTAGTTTAGACGGCTTGAGTCTGGCAAAATGCCCTTCATTGCCCTTCTTAGGAGCATTTTAGTTAAGCCGTTTTCGTACTTAGACGTGCCCGGGGCCGATAGAGCTAGGCTTAAGAGCTGCGGGCTGGTCATGGGGAAGACTCCCTTGACCCCGGCGGCCCGGCTGCTTAAGGCTTCGCTCCACAAGGTGGGCGTAGAGGTCTCATAGTTCATCTCTTGGAAGAGGCGGTTGGAGAGAAAGAAGGGATAGGGATGCGGCATGGGGATGGGCGGGGCGGCGGCCTCCCGGGCCAATACCCACTGTGGGTCGAAATACTCGCGGACTGACGTATAGCGCCTTTGATCGACTTTTATCTCGGACGAACCAAAATTAATATTTCGAATAAACCAATCGTCACGGACTTCCGGGCTCTTTTTAAAGACCGGGTGGTTGTGGAGGCGCATCCAAGCTTGGGTTTCTTTTTCAAAAAGTTCCATTTGGCCGCTAGCTTTAAGATCGGCAAAGAAGACAAAAAAATGCTCAAATTCCCCGGCTAAGCTCTCATCGCCGCCTAAGCCGGAAAATAAATAATTAAAGCCGCTCTCAGAGGCTTTTTTGGCCAAAACGTAGTGGGCCAGCCAAGTAACGGTGACCATCGGGGCCAATGTCAGTTCCATTAATTTACTAGCTTCATCTAGTAAATCCGGGGCCGTCAGATCGATGCGGTTAAGCTTCCAGCCGGTAGCCTTAATGAGGGCGTTTACGCCGTCGGTTTCGTCGTAGGGACTACCTGACTGATCGTGATAAGCCACAAAAAAAGTTTCTATCGGCCGGCCAAGATGCCTATAAGCTAGGGCGGCAACGGAAGCGCTATCCATGCCAGAGGATACGGTAAAGGCGTAATTTTCGTCTTTAAGAGCTTGTAACCTAAGAGAAACGTTAGTATCTAAAAGTTCGACATACTGTTTGGAGGCCTCCTCAGGCGAGAGGTTTGGGATCTCAGATCGAAAGGGAAGACTTAGGTAGCGCTCCTCGCGAGCCCCTTCTTGGGTCAAGGTGACCGAAAACCCGGCCGGAACCTGGCGGACGCCTTGGTGAAAGGTCCGGCCAGGATCGCGGAAGACGTAGCGGTAATGGGTGGCCACAAAATCGTAAAAGGTGGCTTCATCCATTGGCGGGGCGCCGCCCAAGAGGGAAAAAAGATCTTTAAGGTCAAAGGCAAAAGCCCAGCCCGAGCCGCCAGAGCAGCCTAAAGCCGGCTCACAACGGGCGTAAAAAAGTGGGGTCAAGCCGCAGGGGTCGCGGATAAGGACGACGCAATCTTGGGCGGCCTCATAGTAAATTAAGGCTAAATCAGACTCTAAGTCATTTAATTTTTCCGGCTTATGGGCTATTAAGCCCATGAGCTCGCCTTGGCTGTGGCCGATGGGAGGATTAAAAATGCGACCGCGACTTAGCCAATTGTCGCCAATATCTGGATCGTTACCAGGCGTATAGACGCCTGATTGCTTAAGTAGCTTAACCGTCATAGAAGGGACCTCCGAAGTTTATTTTATGTCAGCAAGGTAGAGAGCTAGGGATTTGATTTTTAACTGAGATTGTCCGGTATAATAGAGTCTTTCTAGCTAAATACGTGACCGTGTTACCTATAAAGGCCGGCGACGGCCCAGAGGGCGTGAGCCTTAAAAACCTCAAAGCCATAGCTGAGGCTGAGGCCAAAAACTTGGGTATCGATCCATAGGGCGTCTTAAAATAGGGCCGCCATATTTCTATTATCTCAAAACCAAAGGGCGTTAAAACCCGGTTTACGGCTTTTGGCGTTGGGTAGACTTGGTGGAATGGATGAAAGAGCCGAAAATTTGGGCCGTAGATCCTGGCGGCTAAGCACTTAGGATTTATAAGGTTACCTAAAAGTAATAGCCCGCCAGGGGCCAGCCAGTTTAAAGCCTTAAATAAGAAGAGATCTGGCCTAGAGAGGTGATCGATGGTCTGGTTAAGGATGATGGCGGCCAAGGGCTTTTTTGGGGCAACTAAGTCTTCGGCCCATTGATTGATAACTTTTAGCCCCCTTTCACCGGCCAGTTTGGCGGCCAATATATTGGGCTCAACAGCTATCTTGGGATTGGGGACGGCCAAAAGTGAGAGCATTAGACCAGTTCCGGCCCCAATATCCATAACGGCCCCGCTTTCCGGCAAATAGGCGGTCATGGCTTGGGCGTAGATCTGATACTCAAGTTTGCGCTTTTCGGCTCTATCTAAGGGATTGACCATCAAGCGGTCAGGGTCCCGGCCAGATAACCAGCGCTCGGGGCTTGAGAAAAACTTTTTGGAGGCCTCATGGCTCGGGTGTGGGTTAACTTGCCAAGAGCCGCAGGCATCGCATTGTTGGATCTGAAATTGGCTAGGTGAAAAATCAGCCAAGGGCTCGGTAATAGTAAAGGGATAGACAGCCCTCAGCGGGCCGGCACCGCACCAGCGGCAGACGGCTGTCAGTTGGAGATCCACAGGGCGGCCCAGTGGTGGTTAAATCCCCGATCGGTTTCGAGGGTATGAACTAAAGTAAGGCCAGCAGAACTTGCCAAGTTCTCAACTTGGGCCGGGGAATTTATAATATCGGCCCCATATTTTTGCTCCATAGGCTTTAAGAAGTGCTGGCTCATAAGTAAATATCCCCCTTTGACCAGTTTGGCCGCAAGGGCGTTAAATAAGCCGGTTATGTTTTCCAAAAGCCCCCATAAAACTTGGGCCAAAATTATGACTTGGAATGTTCCGTCTGGCCAAGGGCACTTTGGGCTATCAATTTGCCGTAAATCAAAACTAATATACTCAAAGTTAATATTAAGCTTTGCCTCCGTGAGCCTTTTTTGGGCGTTAGATAAGGCTGTTGGCGAGATGTCACTTAAAATTATTTGGCAGCCGGGGCTATTTTTTTCTATAACTCTAGCTATCTCTAAAGAAAATAGACCGGTTCCTGCGCCAGCGTCTAAAATTTTGGTTAAAGGTTTTGGGCAGAGATCTAAAAGTAAGAGGGCGGCCCTCATATCGAGCCTTAGGCCTAATTTTTCGATCCACCAGGGGTCGGGGCAATTTTGGTACATAGCCTCGTAGTCGCCCACATGACGGCCATCGACAATAAAAAATCGGCCATAATCGTTATCGCGTTTCATAGGGCCAACTAAAACTTAAATAAGGCTAGCTTTATTAGCGGGCTAGGCGGGCCAGAAGGGAGCATGTCAGGCTAGCTGCGGCCTCGATGTCTTCGGCGGCCAAAGAGGGGGAGACTGGCAGGCTAATTTCCCGTTTAAAAAAATCTTCGGCTATGGGAAAATCCCCTTCCACATAACCCAAAGTCTGGCGGTAAAAACTATGGTAATGGATGGGTATAAACATGACGCTAGTACCGATATTTAGGGCTTTTAAGGCGATGATTAAGGCGTCGCGATCGCAGTTTAAGGCTTCTATTTTAAGCCTAATGGGGTAGAGGTGCCAGCTATGACCGCAGCCTTGTCTAGTAACTGGAAGCTCCAATAGATGACTAAATTTCTCTAAATGTTTGGTCCAGATATTGGCGTTACGCTTACGAGCCTCTTGAAGATCGGGGAGTTTTCGCATTTGGGCTAGTCCCAAAGCGGCTTGGATATCGGTGAAGTTGTACTTGTAGCCAAGCTCAGCCACGTCGTATATCCAAGTCCCTTTTGGGGCGTAGCGGCCCCATATGCGCCTGGCGTCAGATATGCCGTAGGCGGCTAGCCTTCGGGCTCTATCTAGTAAGGCCGGATCTGAACAAGTTAAAAGGCCGCCTTCGCCGGTGGTGATGTTTTTGGTGGCGTAAAAGGAAAAGGCGGCCATGGATATTAAATGCTCGGCCCCCTTTGGGCGATGACCGGGGTTCCCGATGGGGAGCCCATTTTGGCTCGTCCCCAAGGCGTGAGCCGCGTCCTCAAGCATGTGGAGGTTGTATTTGACGGCTACCTGCCAAAGGCGGGGGAGATCGACTGCGTGACCACCGTAGTGGACCGGGACCAAGGCTACAATGGTTAAGCCGGTTTTTTTATGGACCGGGTATTGGTTAGGGCCTTTTTGGCAATGAATCTCTAAAAAATCCTCGACCCTAGCCGGATCTAAGTTACCGGTGTCAGCTGAGACATCGGCCAAAAAGGGATGCCCCCCGTTATAGACAGCCGCGTGAGCGGTTGAGACAAAGGTTAGAGGGCTTGTGATTACAGCCTGACCAGGGGCAAGATCCAAAACTTTAAGCCCCAAGTGGAGGGCTGCCGTACAGGAGTTTAGAGCAAGCGAGCCGGTAACCCCTAGATGAAGGCTGATAACCTTTTCAAACTCATCAGCTCTAGGACCGGTCGTTAGCCAGCCGGAAAAAAGAGCCTCGCGCAATTGCTCTAATTCGTCAGCATCAACTTTTGGTGGGGAAAAAGGTAAAAACTTAGCTAAAGGCTTAAGGCCTCTAAGATCAATTTCATTATCTAAAGGGGCGTTAGTCATGGGGTATTGGACCACTGCCGGGCGTAGGGGTCGGCAGGAAAGCCATTTTCCAGGGCCTCTTTGACGGCCCGCATGCCGCCTGGGATCTCAGTTAAGGCTTCAAAGCCCAAAACGCTTGCGATTTTATCGAATTTTACGAAATAGTCTCTAAGGTCAGGGTCGGCGGCCACGGTCTCGATGGAAGCCTCTGGGACCAAGTTTTTTAAAATTTCTCCGATAGTATTAAAAGTAACGTTTTGACGGTTAGAGCCAACGTTAAAAACTTGCGAGCGGACGAGCTCGGCTTTAGCCTCAAGAACTAGGCCAAAGGCTCTGGCCACGTCGGAGACGGCCACTAACGGTCGCCACTGGAGCCCGGAGAAGATGACGGCCCGTTTTTTGAGGACGGCCTCGCGGACCAATAGATTGACGGCTAAATCAAATCTTATGCGTTCTGACAGGCCGTAGACCGTAGCCAACCTTAAAATGGTTATAATTTGCGGTAAATGCCGCGATTGTTGTAAAAATTCCTCTTCGACCTGGGCTTTAAGCTTAGCGTAAGTGGATAAGGGGGCTAGGCTACTTTCCTCATCGAGCTTTTCGCCTTCGCGGGCGCCGTAACACGAGTCAGTGGAAGTAAAAATAATACGCGAGACGCCTTGAACACTAGCTTGCTTTAGGAGCTTAATTGGAGCTAAATAGTTAACATCAAAGGTTTCGTGGGGCGATATATCGCAGGCCTTCTCGCCAACTAAGGCGGCCAGGATGACTAAAGCTTCTTTGTTTTTTAGGGCTTTGGAAACGACATCAAGATCTCTAATATCGCCTTCGATTATTTCCACGCCCGGTACCACAGATAAGGCGCTATGGAGATCGCGCCCGTGGATAAAGCTATCTAAGACCGTAACATGCCAGCCTTGGCTAGAGAGTTGTCTGGTCAGGACCTGACCAATGTAGCCAGCTCCGCCGGCGATGAGAACGCTTTTATTATTTAAACTCATCAAAATCCTTTAATATTGATATTTAGACAAAAATATTATAAAAAAATAAAAAGTAGATTTTAGGACCAAGCTGAGCTGCGGCCAAAAGGCCAGCCAAGCGGCCAAGCTTTGTGGCAATTATAGCCCAGGGCCTTGGCAAAGTCAAAAAAAGGCGACTCGCTTTTAAGTTAAAAACTTGGCCAGTTAGTTTTAGTCAATTTATACGGTGGACTTATCTAATATAATAATAAAATTTATGATATAGTTACCTCTTCTGACGCCAAAGGCCAGGTCAGGCCTAAGCGGTCGCGACAAGCGGCCATTGGCTGCCATTGGCCGCCATTGGCCGCCATTGGTCGCCAATGGCCGGCAAGGGGCGCTTTAAAACTTGGCCCAAAAAGCCTTAAAGGCGTTGACCTTTCTATTGGCTATTATTTTGCCGGACTACTCTCTTAAGGCTCAATGTTAAAAAGCCCGCAACAATCATCCAACCTTGGTCATCTTTTGGCTTTGAAAAATTCAATTGCTAGATTATTGGTTTTAATCTTAACCTAGCCAGTGCTGAGCTAGAGTAAAGTAAAAGTCAGTAAATTCGTGGAAATGGATAATAGAACGCAGAGTGCAATCTTTTGGTCGGAAAGACAGAGGCAAACAATCAGCCAATACTTTTTTTAACCAAAAAAAACTATTGACAGGAATAAAATTTTTGTTATACTGTCTCCGATAGTTCTCCCGTTTGAAAAACTAAAAGCCGAAACAATCGTTGAGGCCATAAATTATTGCCTCGTGGGTAGTACTATAATGGTTTCCCCGCCTGTGAACCTATTTCGGGTTGATTACAGGCGTTATTACAAGGCTAAAAGCCAGATATTATTTTTTTACAGGAGAGATTTACTATGAGAGTTGATGGAGATGCTTTTAAGAAGGCCAGAACGAAACAACTTCTGAGTTCCTTTGGCTTGGCCAAACAAGCCGGTGTGTCCCCCAATATCGTTCGCAACATCGAAATGGGTAAGACCCCGCGGGCCGATACTGTTCGCAAAGTCATTTCGGCTTTGGGACTGACCGTGGAAGAAGCTCTAGACCGTAGGATGATCATGCAGTAAAAAGCCTACTAAAACAATCTGAACATTCTGAGCATTCTGAACAGTTTGAAAAGCTTGCTTACAAAAGCTTTGAAAAGCTTGCATAAAAAAGCTCTCAAAAGCTTTCCAAAAGTGAGCAAAAATCTAAAAAGGCTCTCGCTCCCGTCAAGGGGGCGAGAGCCTTTTTAGCTATTAGCTTATCTCAGTTGAGCCTGTGCTATAATGATGCCTGTGAAAAAGAGCCCCTCATTATCAGCTGACCAAGATATCAGCCAGACTATCTATAAAGTCGCCGTTGACGCGCCCGCGCCAGATATTTACGACTACCTCCCGCCAAAAGGCGTTCAAGTCCGCGTTGGCCAGATGGTCATGGCCCCCTTTGGCGGCCGTCAGTTATTGGGTTACGTCATGAGTTGCGGGCCTGTTGAGACAGGCTGCCGCTACAAGCTAAAAACTATAACCAAGGTCATCGTTGAAGAGCCTTTATTTGGCCAGGATTTTTTTGAGTTAGTTAATTTTATTTCTTATTATTACATCTATCCGCCTGGACTTTGCGTTAAAGAGATCTTGCCTGGCGGCTTGGGTCCCAAATTAAAACCTAGAATGGCTCTGACCGATAAAGGGATCCTTGAAGGACCACAATTAGAGGGTAACTTAGCTAAAGCCTACGATCTCTTATTGGAAACCCATCCTGAGCCCAGGCTCCTTAAGGATTTGTCGGGTTTAGGCGAGGTCCCTCAGAGGCTGTGTAAAGAGGGCTTAGCCGAAAAAATCTATCACGTAGATAACAAGGGAGCGGGCTTTGCCTACGAATTTTACCTAGCCCCGGCGCCAGATCCCGATTTTCGGGGGCGCATAGGACCCAAGGAAAAAATCCTCTGGGAGCTAGTTAAGGGCTGCCCGCCTACCCCCATCTCCCATTATCGCAACCTTATGGATAACCCCATGCCTCAGGCTAAGAGTTTGGCGGCTAAGGGTTTAATTGTCATTGAAAGTCGCGAGAAGTTTCGAGACGACCCCAACCGGGCCCTAAATTTTCCGGCTGAAAATATTGGCCAACTGACAAGCTCTCAGGCGGCTTCTTTGGACAAAATCCTGGCGGCTATTACATCTAAAGAAGCTAAGGGTTTTTTACTCTTCGGGGTGACCGGCAGCGGTAAAACCGAGGTCTACTTAAGGGCGGCCCAGGCGGTTTTGGAGCGAGGCCAGGGCGTCTTGTGGCTGGCCCCGGAGATCGCCTTAACCATGGGGCTTGAGGGGCGCCTTAAGGAGCGCTTTCCAGCCGAGACCATAAGCGTTCTTCACAGCCGCTTGACAGCCGGGCAGCGCCACGACCACTGGCTGGCCTTATGCCGAGGCAACCGCAAGATGGCCTTAGGGGCCAGGAGCGCCGTCTTTGCCCCGATACAAGATTTGGGTCTGGTGATAGTTGATGAAGAGCACGATTGGGCCTACAAGCAAGACGACGGGCTGCGCTATAACGGCCGGGATCTAGCCGCCTGGCGAGCCCAAAAAAGCGGCGCGGTTTTAATTTTAGGCTCAGCTACGCCATCATTGGAGAGCTATCATCGGGCTAGTATTGGAAAGCTTGAGCTTTTGACCATGGGTTCTAGGCCAGGGCGCGCGGAACTACCAGAGGTCATCATAGTCGACCGCCGAGACGAGCCCAAAGGGCTTAAACACGCCATAGCCGACGAGGTCAGAGAGTCCCTTAAAGAAACCTTCGAGCGAGGCGAGCAGGCCTTAATGTTTATTAACCGCCGGGGCACGGCTAATCTTCCGATGTGCCTGGCCTGCGGGGAGGCCCTTAAATGCCCCCACTGTAACCTGTCGCTAACCCTTCACTCTAAAATTGACGGTTTTAATAAGACCGCGCCTGAAGAAGAAACTCACGGTAATTTAAGTCCCGATAGCCTTTTGGTCTGCCACAGCTGCGGTTATCGAGCTAAACCCCCAAGCTGTTGTCCAAATTGCGGCTCCTATTTGGTCCGGTATTTTGGCGTGGGAACTGAGAGCTTGATTAAAATTGTTGAAAGAGACTTTGGCAAAAAAGGTCTGCGCCTTGATACCGACAGCACCAAGCTTAAAGGCGGGCTTAAGGATATTTTGGAGAGATTCGCCCAAAGGGAGGCTGATTTTTTGGTCGGCACGCAGATGGCGGCCAAAGGCCATGATTTTTCCCTTCTGACCATGGTCGGGGTGGTCGAAGCCGATTTGGGCATAAACGTCCCCGATTTTAGGGCCTCTGAGCGCACTTTCCAGCTTCTAAGTCAGGTTTCTGGCCGAGCTGGACGCCGGGAGCGGCCAGGTAAGGTCTTTATCCAAACCAGGCTGCCAGAACACTATGCCATGGTCTCAGCTAAAAACCACGATTTTGAAACTTTCTATCAAAATGAAATTAAGATCCGCCAGGATCTAAGTAACCCGCCTTTTTCCAGGTTAGCCTTAATCAGGGTCAGCGGCTTAGAAGAGCCGCAAGTTTCCGAATGGGCCAATATGGCCGCCGATAAAGCCCGCGAACTCATAGAAAAAGTTGGTTTAGAATATTTAGATCTCATCGGCCCGGCCCCCTCGCCCATGACTAAGCTCAGGGAGAAGTATCGCTACCAGATGATGTTACGGGCTAAAACCCATGTTTTGCGGCATAAATTGTTAAATCTCTGGCTGCCGGCTATCCGAAAGCTTCTGCCAGGGGGGCTAGTCTTGACGGTCGATGTCGACCCCTATAGCTTACTGTAAAAGGCGAGATCGAAAAGCTACGACAACAAATAAAACCCCCATAAATACCTTGATATTTATGGGGGTTTTATTTGTGGTTAAGCGCGGCTATTTCTTTATAATCCGGCTACTTATGTTTGACCAGTTGGGCAAAGGAGTTAAAGGTTGTATGCGAAGTTTTATGGCAGATGTGCTCGATGGTTTTTTTCATGGTCGGAAATTGGCGGCGCAGCTTTTTAAAGGTTTCGTCAGTTAAATTCTCAGCCTCATGTATTAAAGAAGATAAAGCTTTAATAGTTGATAATACATTAGCTAGATTTTCTTGGCCGTGACCAAGACCAAGATCTAAATTATAGCCACGATTATTTAATGAAGAAAAACCAGTGTCTACGCTGTATCTAAGACGGCCAAGGGAGATTAAAAATTCAATAGTAGTTTCATTTACTTCTAGATCCGTTATAAAAGAATACTTTTGCACTTTAATCGAGGGCTTAGGTTTTCGACGCAGGGGATGATAATTTGGCGGTTGGGCGATTTTTTCTGGGGGTTTATTTAATAAAGGCGAAATAGTTAAACATATATAATTGATTTTTGCCGGATTATCATCGTCGATTAATTCTATGTCATTTTTAAAACTGTATTCATATTTTAATTTATTGGCAAAATCAAGTTTAGTTAGAGTAACAGCTTGACTTTTATCAAATGTGTGAATAAGAGCCAGCCAGGTTCTGTAGCTGTCATTGTAACAGTGGATAATATAATTTGAATTTCTATAGCTTTTTATTAAGTTAATGACCTTGGTCGAGGTATAAAAGGCGTCACAGAGAAAGATAGGAACCTGTTTAATGTAGTCTAATTCTTTTGATTCCAATATGTGTTTAAAATAATTAAACTCATAAATCTGCTTATCATGAACATGGTATGGGATTTTTACTTTAGGATCTACGTTTTGAGGGAAAGTTGGGGGTAAGGCAATTGTTTCTTTTAAATTTGGCGAACAAAGTGTCATCCCAAGGGCAGTATGATAATATTCTTTTTCATTTAGTTTTAAATGGTATAATAAATTACAATTTTCACAAGATTCAGTTTTTGATTTATAGAATATCTTGCCAGCCACAGAAATCATGATTTTATTATCTAAAATCGTAAAAGCATCGATAGCGCCTTGTTTATATAAGTCAGTAATAATGCTAGTAAAGATAGGCTTGAGGAGCTCTGGCTTAGTTTTATCTAAGACCTCCATAATTTCTTTTTTGGTCGGTATAGTTTTGATGTTAAATAAGGATTGGGCGTTGGAAGCGCCGGCGGCTCTTAGGAGTGTTTCTTGGCTCTCAAGCCAGGAGGCGCTCTGCATAAAATATAGGCTCAGGGCCGCGAGCCAGATGTCTGAGATGGCGGTTGGAACTTTAGTATCGATTCTAGGGTCGGGGAGAGTTTCAAAGACCCTAGCGGCATAGCCTATGTATTGATTCAAATTTCCCATGATTTTAAGTATAGCCAATTGGGCATGGGAAGTCAAGGAATTATTTCAATTAATCATGCAATTTTTTTGTATGATTTTGTAGACATAAAAAAGTTGATGAAAGAAGATGTTAATAAAAATTTTCACCCCGTTAACAAATGCGATTCAGCACGGCAATTCAGCATGAAGAGTCAATTTGGCGAATCATTTTGGAAAATTGAAATTGTCCAGGCCAAAAACGCCTGACCGTGTTCCACGTGGAACATAAATTTGGAGAGGAAAAAAAACGCCTAAATCGTAATTTTGCTCACATCCACCCGGCTCTCATAGTAAGCCGTACCCTGACCTACGGTGGTAAGTAGGGCCCGGGTGAGGACGTTAACATTACAGCCTAAAAAGTCCCAGCCGCCCCGGGGAATGACCACTAAGTCAGCCCGCAGGTTTGAGTCTAGCTTAGCTTGGGCTTTTAGCTGGCCCAAGCTGTTATGGACCAAAACGGTTTCGCCATCGGCTATACCGAGCTCGTATGCCACCGAATCATTAATGGTTATGGGTAGTATTTGAGGGTGCTCTTGGGGCCGGATTTCTGAGCACAGCCATTGTTTTGGGGCCGTACTCATCAGGGCGAAACGGCGATCGCCATCGTTTTTGGCCGGGGGCGCATAAAAATCGAGCAGCCTAAACTTTCCGTTTGGAGTAGGAAATAGCCCATCTTGGTAGGGCACGTGGGGGATATCGGGCTGATAGGCCCCGCCTTCTCTGATGGTTTCGATTGTAAGCCCCATTTTGAGGGTCGGGGCCATGATGATTTTAAGCCACTCTTCCCTTGGTTTTACGTAATCTTTTAGATTTAGCTTTGCTCCTAAGCTCATAAAGAGATCAAAATCCGATTTTGACTCCCCCAAAGGTTCGATGGCCCGATTAATGGGGCAGATGTAACTATGACCGTAGGAAGCCACGATATCGTCTTCTTCCAAAAAGGTCGTGGCCGGGAAGAAGACATCGGCCAATAAGCCGGTATCATCTAAGAAATGCCCGCCATAAACTTTAAAGGGCACGCGCTCTAAGGCGCTCTTTACCTCGTTAGAGTCAGGCAGCATGGCCACCGGGTTACCAGCCGTAATAAAGGCCAATAATATCGGGGGATCGGCCTTTTTAAGTTCGCTCCCCAATAAGGGCATAAAAAGCTTGCGCCTATTGGGATTCATTTCATCGCCCCAAATAGACCAATCGTAAGGCTGATACTCCTCAAAGCCTTGGCTGACGCCGCCTCCGGGCCGGCCAATGGATCCGGCCACGGCGCCTAAAGCGTCGATGGAGCGCAAAGTGATGTGGGAGTTAACCCAACGGTGGAGCCCCCAACCTAAGACAAAAGAGACCGGCTTATTTTCCATGATAAGTAAAGCTAAGCGCTCGATCTGGCTGGCTGGAATATCGCAGGCGGTAGCTCTTTGCTCTAAAGTCTCACTAAAAACGATTTCTTTATAGGCGCCTAAGTTCTCGGTGGATTTTAGGAGAAAATCATTATCTTCACGCCCAGCCTCAAAAATAATCCTAGCTAAAGCTAAAGCCAAAAAAGCGTCCGTTCCGGGCTTGGGGGCTAGGCGCCACGAGCAAAGGGAGGAGCTTTGGGTTCTAATGGGATCGATTAAGACTACCGGTATATTTTTTGATCTTAAGTTTTTAATGACCGGCATGAGATTTAAGCTACTGACCGCCGGGTTACGGCCCCAGAGGATCATTAAACGGCTATTATTGTGATCGCGGATGTCGTGGGAAATGCGGGTGCCATAATCGAGATCCTGGGCCCCTTGACCGGCCCCGCCGCAAATGGTGCCCTTAGTTATGGTGGTTGGGCCTAAGAGATTAAAGAAGCGGCGATTGACGAGTTTAAGGGCTGTTCGAGAGCCAAAGCCCTGGTAATAGAGAATAGACTTTGGGTCGCTCTTAGCATGAAGCGATATTTTCGAGGCCACAAGTTCTAAGGCGTCTTCCCAGGAGGCTCTAGTCAGGCGACCATTGACCCGGATTAAGGGCCAAAGAACCCGGTTGGCATCGTAGGCTCTTTTGACAAAGCCAGGGCATTTGCGGCAGACCCGGCCGGCATTGGTGGGGGAATCAGGGTCCCCGGTGAGGGATACGACCCTGTCGTCCTCAACTTTGGCGATGAGGCTACAGGTATTGGGGCAGTCGCGGGTACAGGCGGTTTTTATATATTTTGGCATAGTTTGGTTTAAGAAAATGGTCGTCATGAGCTAGCCAAGCAGCCGCCCTGACACTCTGAGGGCGGAAACTGGCAGGGACCGCATTGGTTACGATTTTTTTGCCTTATGGGTAGGGCCAGCTCGGCAAAAAAACCTAGGAGATCTAGTTCGCCATCAAAACTTGAGACCTTAGGGGCGCTTATATTTTTTAGCGGCCAGCAGTGCCTAACTGAGAGATCGGTTAGGATATCTAGGGAGGGCCTACAGGTTCCGCTAAAGGGGTCTGATAAGCGCCGAAGATCGCCTAGATCTTCTTGGGAAAATAGGCATGGCGGCAAACAGCAGTCTAAGCCAACGGTCAGATCGGCTTTGGTAGCCATGCGGACAAAATCAACCAGGGCTATGGTAGCTAGATCGGTACTCGTTAGGGGGTTCTGTTGGCTGCTATTTGGGGGACTATTATGGGGGTTAGTTTGATTATTCTGTTGGCTGCTATTTTGAATACTCTTTTGGCTACTTTTTTGGTCAAAATAAATATTTTTTCTATCTTCCCTAGGTCTTGAGAGATCGTAACGGATAGTCTTAATACCAAAGCGTTTGGCCCCATCTATGAGGTAATCATAGTCAAGAAAACCTGGGGCAAAGTTTTTGGAAAAAGCTAGGCGCCCGCCAAATTCCACTAAAAGGGAGATGTTTTTTTCCCTCAAAGCGTAAGCCTCGCGGGAGTACATCTTAGGCTGGTTATAATTTACAACGATATTGTAGGTAAGTTTAGCTAAGGGTTCAGCTAAGGACGAGGGGAAGAGGGCGTTGGTGAAGAGGACCGGGCAGACGCCGCTAGACCATAAGCTATCCAAAAAAAATAATAGCTCTGGGTGGAGGGTTGGCTCCCCTCCCAAAATGGCAAGACTTGCGGCATTGGTCTCCTTAAGCCAAGATAAAAGGCTCAAAAAATCCGGCTTAGAAAGTAAAGTCGGGGCCAAGTTAAAATCACTGGCCACAAAGCAGTAGTCGCAATTTAAGTTGCACTTACTTGTAATAAAAAGATTGAGCATGAAAAGAATGTAACAGCCAAAATAAGGCTCTTAATCAAAGGCAATTTTTATGTATGGATTCTGACAGGGGTTACCATGACAGGCGTACATGGTTTTGTCGTTAAGATCGAGGATTACCGCTGCGATAGTCGCGCAGGCCGTAGTCTCTTTTTCGCCTTCCAAAAAATGGGCGCAGATGCAGCGGGGATGGTTGGTGTGGTCTTTGGTTAGATCCATAATGGACTTTAGATCGATTTGCCCAAAATTATTTTTTAAATACTTAGACGCCACTTCCCGGCGGACGTATGAGCCGCCGTGGCTGAGCCAATTGGGCGTCTCAAAGCGGCGCATAAAATCGGCCAGATAGTGGTTAGTGTGAGCAATAGCCCCGTCAAAGGGCAGTATGTAATACTGCCCTGCTGAGAGTTCTAAGCAAAAACCAAAGCCGTCGCTAGATGATAATTGATAGTTCATGCCGGTAGCCCGGGGGGCGAAGACGATGGCCCCGAAGGCGTCGCCCAATCTATCTTGGGCTAAGGCCTGCCGAACGATAAAGGGATAGATGACCCCGGCCCTAGCGTCGGTGGCGACAAGTTTATTGATAACTAATCCTAAGCCCCGGTTATTTAAGCCGTTTAAGCCTAGCACCCCGGCTAAAGTGTAGATAATTTCTTTCCCCGTAGGGCGATTTATCTTTAAGATAACGTTATAGCGGCTGTAAAAGGGCTCCATATCATAGGTCTGGGCCACAAAGGTCTTGCCCTCTTTGGTAGCCGCAGGCAGGATATTTAGAGTTGTACAGCCCCAAAGAGGCTTGGCCAGTAATTTAGCGCCCAAAGCCGGAGGCCTTAAGTCTTCAAACTCCAAAAAGGAATTTAAAAATAATATCTCGTCAAAATCCAAATCGGCCCCACGGGCAATACCCTCCATTTCTTCAAATAAAATGGGGCTATAGCGCTTAAGAGCTGAGAGGTTTCGGCGGGCAAAATCCAAAAGATCCCGGCGGGTCACCCCGACCGGGATATTTTGGGCGTGGATTTCCATGGCGTTACCATAAAATTCGCGGATCTTATCCCTAAGGGCTTCCCCGTGGGCCTGTCCCAAAACCCGGCCTTGACCAGATAAGTTTAAGATGGGTATGGTCGTTAAATTTTCCATTAGTAACTGCCTATAGTCTAAGGGCGCCTTCTAAAAAAAAAGCTAAAGGATTTCTAAAAATTCCTCTCGCTCCCACTCTGAGATAAAAGTCTTAAATTCCGGCGTGCCATAGGAGGGACAGTTTTCCTTGGCCGTTTTAATGTCCCAATTTTTCATGGCCTCCACCACCTTTACGAGCTCTGGGCCATAAGCCTCTTTAAGATCGCTATCTTGTTGAAAGGCTAAGAGAGAATCTTCAAGAGAGTCCGGAAGCAGCGGTATAGAAGGATCGGCCCAGACATCGTGGAGGGCCGGCGGCGGGCAAGCCATAACGTCTTTAATGCCTAAATAGCCGGCGGCTAAAGTTGAGAGGGCGGAGAGATAAGGGTTAGCCGGGGCGCAGGCCAGGCGGTTTTCTAGGTGCGTACTCTGGCCTCGGGTGCTTTTGATGCGGAAGCCCACCGAACGGTTCTCAAAGCCCCAAGTGGCCGTGGTCGGGGCGCAGACCCCGGGCCGATAGCGTTTGTAGCAGTTGACCGTTGGGGCCGTAAAAACGGTATTGGCCGGCGCGTGCTCAATGATGCCGGCTAAAAAATGCTTGAGCAGATCTGACAAGCCGTCTTCTTGGCTATTATCTAAAAAGGCGTTCTGGCCAGTTCGGCGGTCGATTAAGGATATGTGGATGTGGGCTCCGGAGGCGCAGCGATCGATATAAGGCTTGGTCATAAAGGAGGCCACATAGCCGTATTGGCGGGAAATTTCCTTAATGGCGTACTTAAAGCACTGGGCCTCGTCAACGGCGGCTAAACCATCTCGGCAGTCAAGGTTGAGCTCCTGTTGACCAGGACCTTGTTCGGAATTTTGCGTAATAATTCTAAAACCCGCCGCTTGAAGCGTATCCATCATACCATAAAGATAGTCAATGTCGAAATTATTATATAAGGTCAGGAAGATAGGCTGGGAGCCGTAGGCTGGTTCTAAAGTTCCCTCTTTGAAGAGATAAAATTCAAACTCAAAGCCGAAACGGACGATATAGCCGAGATCATAGTATTTCTTTAAGTATTTTTTTAATAATATCCTCGGCGTGGCCATGAGCGGCCGGCCATCGTACCAGTGGGGATCGACGATGATCCTGGCCGTATTGGGAACCCAGGGTAGGACCATAAAGGTCGATAAATCCGGGATAGTCCGAGCGTCGCCGTAGGTGACCTCTTCGCCATAACCCGTGCCCGGGGCGCATCTGGTCTGGACGTCGCAGGTGAGGATGCCGCCATAAAAGTTTAAGCCGTGCTCTAAGTAGTGCTTAAAATAATTTATGGGGACATTTTTGCTGCGGGGAATGCCATAAAGGTCGTACTGCTCGAAGCGGACATACTTGATGTCGTGCTCTTTAATTTTGTGGTCAATGTCTAAAAGAAGATTGTTGCCGTAAACGTTGTTTTTGGCCTTGGCCATGGCCTCTTTCGGCGTTAGGCTCTCTTGAGGATCGATATCAGTCAAATAGGTCATGTTGGCTAGCTCCTTGAAAAGAAAAAGAGAACAATAAAGCTTAAACTCTCGATAAAAAAACTTAGGCCGCGATATTTAGACCGGCGATATCAAAGGCGCTGAGGCCAGTTGGATCTTTAATCTTAAAGTCCACCACAAGGCCAATAGAAATTTGATCCAAAACCGTGGCCGGAGCTAGCATGGTGACTAGTTCCCTACCTATGCCCACGGTTACCGAAAGCGTGCGGCCCAAGGACTCGATGTCTATGATGGGTCCTTGGGCTAAAATATCCGGATAGAGAGGATTTTGGGGATTATTTGGTTTTTCATTGGGTGATTTATCGATTGTTGTTGGCCCGTTAGGTAGAATGAGACTTACGTTTTCCGGCCTTAAGCCAATGGTAAACTTAGCCAAGTTACGTTGGGCTAAGACTTCGGATAGATGAGCCGGGCAGGGTAATTGTTGGCCCAAAAGGGAAATGCGTCCATTTGAGTAACCAGATCTTAGAAGATTAATCTGAGGGGAGCCGACAAAGAGAGCGGTATGGGTGTTGACGGGCCTATCGTAGATATCCGATTGGTCACCGGTTTGGACGACCTTACCCTCGTTTAGAACGATAATGGTATCGGCCACGGCTAAGGCTTCGGTAAAGTCCGGGGTTGCCATGAGGAAAGAGTGGCCCTCTTCTCTTTGAAGGCGCTTTAATTCCGCGCGGATAACGTAGCGAAGCGGGGCGTCTAAGCTACTTAAGGGTTCATCGAGTAAAAAGAACCTTGGTTCCCTAACCAGGGCCCGGCCCAGGGCAAGTCTTTGCTTTTCGCCGCCAGACATGGTTTTGGGTAACCTATCTAAGACTAAGCTCAGGTTTAGTTTTTCGGCTATCTCAAAAACGCGGGAGCGTATTTGCTCAAAGGGGACTTTACGCTGGATGAGGGGGCTGGCCAGGTTTTGGAAGCCATTTTTGTTGGGGTATAGAGCGAGATTGTCGAAGATCATGGCCAGGTTTCGGTCTTTGGGGGCAAGCTTTGAGATTTCGGTATCGCCCAAGAAGATCTCCCCCCTTAACTGCGGCTCTAAGCCGGCTAATAGTCTTAGAGTTGTCGTCTTCCCGGCCCCGCCAGGCCCTAAAATAACGGTAAAGCCGGCCTTAGGCGCCTTAAAGGAAACATTATCTAAGGCTTTTTTGGGCCCGTAGTTTTTACTAAGCCCGCTAGCTGTTAAACCCAAAAATGGCTCCATGGTTGGTTTTCCCTTAGCTTTCGGCCTCAATCAGGCGGCCTAGACGGTTAAAGATAAATAATTTTAAGGGATCAATAGTAAGTCCCGCTGCTTGGCCCCACTTGGGTATGGCGCCGGCGGCTAAGGCCTTTAATTCCAGTTCCCCATCTTTAACCGTGATAACGTTATCAAAACCTCGGTACTCAATAGCTGAGATCTGCCCCAAAAGTAAGGGATCGCTTTGGTCGGTAAGCTTTAGATCTTCTGGCCTTAAGCCTAGATAGTAAAAATTTTGATCGCCAAATTTAACGTTTGGCGGAAGCGATTTATAAGGCAAACGTAAATTAGTTCCCTTATGCCTAAAGGCTAAAAAGCCCTCGCGCTCGTGGAAGAAGCCGCCTAAGAGGTTCATGGGCGGGGAGCCCAAAAACTGAGCCACCTCGATGACTTTAGGTCTTTCGATGATGATGGAGGTTTTCTCAACCTCAATTAAGCGGCCAAAATTCATGATGGCTAAGCGGTCAGCTAGAGATAAGGCCTCCACCTGGTCATGGGTGACGTATATGATGGTTAGTCCCAGCTCCTGCCTGAGGCGCCTGAGTTCTTGGCGCATGGCCAGGCGGGCTTCGGGCTCTAAGTTGGAAAGTGGTTCGTCTAATAAAAGGATAGAGGGCTTGGTGACTAAGGTCCGGCCAATGGCCACCCTTTGAAGCTCAGATCCGCTTAGGTTTCGGGCTTTAACTTCAAGTTTCGAGGTTAGCCCTAAAAAATCAGCTGTCTCGGCCACTTCGCTAGCCACAATTTTTGGCGGGGTCTTTTTTACTTCCAGACCAAAAGCTAGGTTCTTTCTAACCGTCATGGAAGTAAAGACAGCGTAATCTTGGAAGACCAAACCAATGCCGCGTTTTTCGATGGGAACGTTAACAACCGAGCGCCCATCAATTAAGATGTCGCCGCTAGTGGGTTTTTCCAGACCAACTATCATATTTAGGGTGCTGGTCTTGCCGCAGCCCGAAGGGCCCAAGAGGGCCATGGTCTCGCCCTTTTCGATGAAAAGGTTGACGTGGTCGACCGCCGCCTGATTTGAGCCCGGGTATTCCTTGGTAAGGTCGAGTAGTTCAATCATTTCTTGATGGCTCCGAAAGTAAGACCTCTGGCTAGGTGGCCCTGGATAAAATAGCCGCCTATGATTAAGGGAACCATGGCTAAGACGGCTAAGGCGGCCTGGACGCCGTAGAGGGTTCCGGCGGTAGCCGTTACGTATTTGGCCAGTTGGACCGGGATGGTGGCAATCTTAGTGTTAGATAAAACCTGGGCGAACATGTACTCCGACCAATTGAGGATAAAAACGAGCATGGTCGTAGAAAATAAGCCGCCCTTAATTAAGGGCAAAGTTATCGTCAGATGGGCGGCTAGCCGGGATTTACCGTCCAGCATGGCCGCTTCTTCCATCTCGCGGGGCAGATCGTCTACAAAGCTTTTGAGCATCCAGGTGGAAAAGGGCAGAGTTACGGCCGTATAAATGGCCACCAAGCCCGGGTAGGTATCCATCAGGTTAGTCATGGAAAAGATGATGACAAAGGGGACGGCAATGGCCGCTGGCGGAAACATTCGGCCTGATAAGATGATTAACGGCGTGGCCCAATTGGTTCGGCTATAGCGCGATAGCCCGATGGCCGATATGAGGCCTAAGGCCACAGCTAAAAAGGTCGAGGACAAGGAGGCCATGATAGAACCCAAAACGGCTCGGGTAGCCGACTGGCTCACGCCGCCGACCCCGTGAGCCCTAATGGCGTCGGGATCAAAGAGGGTTTGAAAGTTTATTAGCGTCGGCTCGCTTGGAATCCAAATAGCCGGGGAAGCGTTCCAATCAATGGGCGGCTTTATAGCCGTCATGACCAACCAAAAGATCGGGAAGAGCACGACGATTAAGGCTAAAACCAACACCGGGATCTGCCATGGGCTAAGCGGTCGATTGAGCATGGTTATGACCTGTTTTCCAAAAGCTGGTCCCTAACGGGGATCATCAAAAGATGGACCATAAGTATTGAGCAGGCCAGAACCAAGAAGGCCGCCGCCGCCCCATAGGCCAATTGGAAGTCATTGAAGGCCAGTTTATAGATGTATAGGCTGATGGTTTCAGTGGCCGTTCCCGGGCCGCCTCGGGTTAAAAGAAAGACCTCATCGAAGATTTTGATGATCTCCATGGCCCGGATGACAAAGGCCACGATGATGACAGGCCTGAGCATGGGGAAGACGACCTTCCAGAAAACTTGCCTAGGCGTCGCCCCCAAGATGACGGCGGCCCGGATGGGGTTTTCCGGCACAGAGTTTAAGCCCGAAAGTAAAATTAAAAAAAATAAAGGCGTCCAATGCCAGACTTCCGTGATGATGACGGCCAAAAAGGCCAAGTTGGAATTTCGGAACCACTCCACCCCGCCTAGGCCCACTAAGGCCAGCATCTGGTTAATGGGGCCGTTGGACTGAAAGAGCATCCAAAAGGTGTAGCCAACCACGACCGGTAAGACCATCATGGGCGTTAAAAAGGCCGAAAAGAGAAATTTTTGGCCTCTAAAAGTCCTTAAAAACAGAGTGGCTAAGGCTAAGCCAAAGACAAATTCCAAAGACAGGCAGACCACGGCCAGTAAAGCTGTCCGGCCCACAGCCTGGAGGAAGCGGTTGTCAAAAATTAAAAGCTCCTGGTAATTTTCTAAGCCCACAAAGCTAGCGTCCCTGAGGCTACTTCTGGTCGGCGACCAGTCAGTAAAGCTCATGTAGAGAGCCACCACCAAGGGTAAGACCAAAACCACCAGCGAGACTACTTGACCGGGGATAGTAAAGATCCGGCCCTGGTTTTTGGCCTTTTTGCCATTGGGCTTAAAGGACGCGACAGAAGGGGAAGCTTGATTTTGAGCCTCGCTAGAAGCATCAGAAGCATCAGAGCCAATAGAAGCATTTAAAGGCTCAGCTTCATTAGTAGGGGCCTTATGAATAGTGGGTTCAATGGGGGCGTTAAGCACGTTGCTCTCAAAGCTTTCAGGGCATTCAATGCTCTCAGGGCTCTCAGGGGTCTCAGAGCTCTTAGGGCTCTTAGGGCTTTCAGGGCTCTCAATGCTCTCAAGGCTAGAGGCGTTAGCCTCATTTTCTTCCGGGGCCGGGAGCTTATCCAAAATTGAAGTGGCCACTTAAGTCTTTTCCTTACAATTAGGGTCATCAGGTCCCCGGGCGGAGCCTAGCTCGGCCCGGGGCTATAAGGCTTGGGGATAAATTGAGGCGTATCTCACAGTTTCCAGTCGTCTCGGCCAGTGGCCTTTTTGATGGGCTCAGCTAAGTTCTCAGTTAGAGCGAACCAAGAGGCCCTGACTTTTTCTTTACCTTGTCGCCTAGTTATCCTCTCAAAAGCCCTTGAGGCCTCGTCTAAGGCGTCTTTGGGCTTTTTGGATCCGGTTAAGCAGGCGTGGACTTCCTTATCCAAGGCGTCTTGGAACTCAAAACCACCGGGCAGGCAGAAGTCGGGCACGGTGTTGACGATGTTGTTGTAGAGAATATCTAGGTAATCAGTGGTGTAAGTATCGATTAGCCTTTGGGTGGGCTGCTTCATATGGTTGATGCGGTAGGGGTCGGAGTAGCCGCCTAGGTAGGGGATGGCGTCAGCTGAGATGGTAGGAGAGGTCATCCACTGGGCGTAGGCGTAAGCCAATTCCGGGTTTTTCGAGTATTTGGAGATAGCAAAACCATAGCCCCAACAGAACATGCCGGCGTATAGGTTAGTGCCGTCTTCGAGGATGTCGGCGGGCATGACGGTGGCTTTAATCTTGCCAGTCGTAGCCGGACCGGTTGAGGGGGCGGTGGAGTACTTAAAGCCCGAGGGCCAGACGATATTGAGGAAGCCCTCGCCCCGGCCGTAAGCGTTGTAGTTGGAAGACCAGGTAAAACTATAAGCGTCGGGGTGGAGGAACTCGTTAACGGCCAACATGTCATCTAAGACTTCCAGGCCTTTGGGGGAGTTAAAGGTCGGGTTCATATCCTGGTCAAACCACAGGTGCCCCTTGGAAGCCAGGCGCTGCATGAACATCCACTTACAGTAGTAACGGGAGCGGTATTCTAACGATCCGTAGAAGTTATTAGCCGGGTCGTGCATAAACTTGGCTAGATTGTAGTATTCCTTCCAGGTCTTAGGAACATCGAGGGTGTAGCCGTATTGGTCTTCAAAGGCCTTGATTTTGTCGGGATTTTCAAGGTAATCCTTGCGGCATAGTAAGGTTATCTGATCGCCATCGCACAATAGGCCGACCACGCGGCCATTATAGAGTTGGGCATGGTGGCTGGCCGGAAAGACTACTCCCCACTCGGGGTGGAAGAGGTCTGGTTGATATTTCTCCACCCAATCGGTCAGATCGTAGATGAGGCCAGAATCTAGCCAATCAGGGTAGCTCATGGCCGTGGGCATCATCACGTCGTAGTTGCCGGTTTTAGTAACCGCCTCCTGCATGCCCTTGGTATGGACGACCTCGTCGGGTTCCTCAATAAACTCCAAGGTAACGCCCAGTTCGTTCTTCCACTTATCGACGTAGGGAGTCATGTTGCCGATGGAGCCAGTGGGGATGAGGAGGGTTAAGTGTTTGTTAGTGGCCGCCGCCGCTTTCTCCTTGGCTAAGGCCCAGGCCCTTTCCTCCGGCCCGCTAATGGCGGCCCAGGCCTTGGTCGCCCCCAAGGGGGATAGCGATACAGCGTTGGCTACGGCCAAGCCGACGCCAAAAAGACCCATACGCCTTAGAAAGGTTCGTCGGTCAATTTGGCCGGTCTCAAAGCTTTTCAAAGTGTCATGGACGGTCTCGCGGATAGAAGACGTCATCAAATGCCTCCGGTAATTGGGAAATTGCAGTTGAAAAATAATGTTAATTTTAAAGCTTATCCACTTTTCTACTTATCCAAGTTATCCAAGGCCGGCCGGTCCGGGACAATAGGGGCTAAGTTACTTTATGCCCCTAAAAAAATTCTTTATCTACCTAATTAGCCATCTGTTAATCGTAAAGACAGGCTTGACGCAAAGTCTAAGGTCAGACTAGGTAGGGCTTAGTTAAATTTAGGCGTAAAAAAACCACCAGCCAGATCTCATATTTTGACCTAGCCTTTGGGAAATGGGTTAATGGCCCATTTGACGATGGGACTTAAAAGCATATTTCGTGCCATGGCCGCAGATTTAATTTTAGTCCGTGACCATGGGCAGTTAAAGAAAACCGTCTAATAGTCTACCTAAGGTGCTACGCCCCGTTCCGTACTGAAATGTTAAGTTTAGATCGGTAAAGTTACATTTATGTCGAGATGTTCAGATAGGGCTTTGGACTTATGCTGGACTGCTCACGAAGGGCTTTGACCGTTGATCATTAAAGATTCAGCCTGGTTATAAATTAAGATGGTTTAAAGCCAAGAAGATTTGAAAGGCCTTAGTGGGGGCTTGGGGTAATGGGCGAAGCTGGGGGTATGGGCGAGGCTTAGGGCATGGGGGGTTATAATAGACCGAGCTTAGCTTATAGCCAGGTTGAGCCTAGAGTGGGCCTAGGTTGGGCTAGAGTAGGCCTAGGTTGAGCAGTGTATGGCCGGGTTTGGGCCAGGTTACCTAGGCCAAAGCTAGGCTTATGTGGGATTTAATTTATATATATAACAAATTTAGAGCCACAATTCTTACATAAAATAACAAAATTTCCGACAAGCAGCTTTGATCTGGGGTTTATATGTAGTTTTTCTATAATTTTAAGATACATTTTGTTAAATATAGGTATACGTCTGAACAGAGAATGATACGGCATGATAGCGACATTTTCTGAAGAACATTTTTGACAAGTCATGGGTTTTCCTCTTTTTAGGCCAAAGAGATCTAGGTCAACTGGCTCTCGGGGTTCAATGGTCTGGCTTTTTGAGTATACAAACGTATTGCTCAAAAACAGTTCCAACTAGTAATTTATTATAGAAAGTCCGGTATGTCAAGAAAAATATCGAAAATTTTCGCGTCCTGGACGCTGAGCTGATTTTAATTTAACGGGCAAACCGAAAAGTCATAACTGACAAGGGCAGGGCCAACCCCGACGATGAGTTGTTTGTTAGAACGCTTAAAAATATTCACGACTCTTAGCCTAAATATAAATATTAACTTTAATGACGCCTTGGTTTGCCCTAAAATAATAAGTTAAAGCAAATCCCCCCAAACCCAAGGTATTGCTGCCCTGGGGGTTTGGGGGGATTTATCTAGATCTAATATTTAATTATAAAAATATGCTTGCGTTAGAATACTATAGCATGGCCTGGACGTCTTACTCGTCTTAATGCCAAAAGAAAGGCTGAGAGATTAAACAAGCGTGTGGTTTTTGCCGCCCAAATATCAATTTAAGTTTGCTAAAAAAAATCAACAAAAAGGCAGCATCGACCGCACTGGTCAACACTACCACGTAGTCCTCTTAACCGTAATAGAAAAATAACATATATCGTAATTATCCCGCTTTCTTAAAGCCAACCCGACATCAATAACCACCCTCTTAGGGGGGGATTGGGTATGGAGAGGAAGCCTTCAGACGATTATGAGTGGCTGGCTGTTGCTCCCTAGACCCGACTAACTCATATAGGATTATAAAGTAAATATATACCTAGAGCAACCGCAAATATCGATCCGATAAAAAAGGCTCTAAGCATCAATGGTATTTTATATTGGTTATCTAATTTATCAATGTCAATATTGGCAAGTATACCAGGGGTATCTTTTGTTTTTGCTCGCCTTACTGCTATTTGAAAAAATTTATATAAAATTATGATTGTTAAACCAAATATTGCCAACCCAATTGCCCCATGTAATGCACGCAAATAGTTCATATAGATCTTTATTAAGTTAAAAGGTAAAATCAATACTCAAAGCCCGGTGGCCAGTTTGACCAACCTACGATAAGAGCCAAGAAGCTTTAGAGATAACAGGAATCTAATGTACGCGATTGTGTTTCAATGGTCAAGAAAAATTAAAGGGGTTCCTTTGACCCTACTGTAACTTAAGTAGCAGGCCGACCTGCGGCCCAGGACGATGGCTAGGCGGCCCTGACCTTAGATTTAGGGAGGTGAGCTAGCGGAGATCGCCAGTAGATTAGCCTAAAATTGGCCCCGGAGGGGCCGTTGGCGTGGTTGTCCAGAAATTTAATAATCATTTTTCTTGTTCAAAACGGACAAATCGTCTATAATTATTCTTTTCCCCGCCAAAAGGAGGAAAGGAACAATGGTCAAGATAGCCCCGC
Source organism: Deltaproteobacteria bacterium (assembly GCA_031279155.1). GTDB lineage: Bacteria > Desulfobacterota > Desulfarculia > Adiutricales > Adiutricaceae > JAISWF01. Next base: position 28,100 of record JAITJB010000028.1, read on the forward strand.
TAAGAGGGGTAGTATATAATCAAAAGGAGATGGAGACGGATGGTGGGCTTTTAACCGCACCGCCGTATGACATAATTTCTGGTCCACAGCGCCAAGAGTATTTGTTGAGCCATCCGCATAATTTTCTGCATTTAGATTTAGGTGAGATTAGAGCCGACGATCCCGATCCCCTGACCTGGCATGACCGATCGGCTGAGCTATTGGGCTCTTGGCTCTCGTCAGGGGTATTGGCCAGGCGAAATAAGCCTTCGGTTATCCTGATGGATACCGAGTTTATCCATCCGGTCACCTCTCGCCGCATGAATCGCCACGGCCTGATCTGTTTGGTGCGCTTAGAGGATGTGGCTCGGGAGTCTAAAATCCGACTCCATGAGAAGACCTTTAGCTATCACAAAGTTGAGCGCTTAGACTTAATGGAGAAGACTAAAGCTCAGCTCAGTCCGGTCTTCGGTTTTTTTCCGGATCCCGACGGATCGCTTTTAAGATCGATGTTCGATCTCATAAGAACCGATCCCGACATCCATGTGACCGAACGAAATGGCCTCAGCCATCAGCTGTGCTTTGTCCAATCTAATGATAGCATTGGGGCGTTGGTCGATAGCCTTTCTAAGACCACTATCTACATAGCTGACGGCCACCATCGCTACGAGACGGCTCTTAATTACCGCCAAAACGTCCTTGAGCAATTGGCCAAAAACAATCAGTCTCCAGCCCCCAACTCGGCCATCGATTACGTCTTGATGTATCTATCGCCCATGAGCGATCCAGGGCTCTGCGTTCTGCCAACTCATCGGGTTTTATCTTGCGTAAACTTAACCGATGAGGAGATTATTAAATCTCTGGAGCAGTACTGCGAGATCAAGTCCTTCGCTTTTAACGGCGGCGATAGCCGGGCCAAGTCGGATTTGAGCCAGAAACTTTTGGATGACAACAAAAAGGGCCTGACGGTTTATGGGCTCTTTTTGCGCGGCTATAACCGCTACTACTTTCTCAAAGTCAAAGAGAAGGCCAAGGAAGAATTTCTTAAACACGGGAAACCCGATGAGGTTGTCTTAAACAATCTTGACGTTTCCATTCTTACTAACCTTATCATTAAAAAGGCTTTGGGACTGACCGAAATGCAGATGGATAACCCTGATTGCATAAGCTATGTCTACTCCATCGAACAGGCCACCGAAGCCGTCAACCAGCGCGATCACCGGGCGGCCCTGATCATTAACCCAACTAGTTTAGATGAGATTCTAAGGGTGACTGAAACCGGGAAAGTCATGCCCCGCAAGGCCACCTATTTTTACCCCAAGGTCTCTAGCGGCCTTATCTTTAACCTTATCGACCCCATGGAATCCATTGTGGATCTAGGCGGTCGAAATTGAGCCTTCATTAATTCCATGCCCGGGTTGCCGTCTTCCCGGGAGGCTTTTATGGGGCTCCAGGACCAGGCTAAGGCCAAGGTAAACCTCTCTCTTAAGGTGCTTGGCCGCCGCCAGGATGGTTACCACGATCTTTTAGGGCTGATGGCCAGAATTGATTTGGGAGACCAAATTGAGCTCAAGGTGGCCCCGGATAGCGATATCTTGGTCCACCAGGGCTTAAGCGAAATCGATGACGGCTATATGGGCTCGTCGAATCTGGCCATACGGGCCTTAAATCTCTACCGGGAACTTACCGGTTGGCCAGATTTTCCGGTCAAAATAAACCTAACAAAAAACATTCCCTTGGGGTCGGGAATGGGCGGCGGCTCTTCGGACGCGGCTACGGTCTTAAGGCTCTTAAATCGATCGGCTAAGCTAAGCCCAGCTGATTTGTGGGCTTTAAGCGTAAGGTTAGGCGGCGACGTCCCCTTTTTCCTACAGGAGGCTTCTCTACGCTTAGCCAGCGGCATTGGGGAAATTCTCAGACCTTGGCCTTATGAGCTGCCTGGACGCTATCTTCTTTTGGTCAACCCTGGCTTTAAACTCTCAACGGGCCAGGTTTTTGAGAAATTAGGGTTGACAACCGGTGAAAGTAGTAGTAAAAGTCTTAACGCGATAGCCAGGATCGAGGCGCGTCTTGGTGATATCCAAAAGCCCGAATTGGGCGATAACGATCTCTATTGGCCGGCTCTAGCTATCAAACCAGAGCTAAAGGATATTTTCAGGCTAATTAAAGAGGTAACTCCCTCGCCCCTGGCCGCCGGGCTTTCGGGTAGTGGTCCAACTTTTTGGGCCCTTTTTAGCCATCTTAGTCAGGCTCAGATGGCTAAGGTCTGTTTTGAGTCATTGGTATCTAAGCTGCCAAAAAGGGATTTAAAATGGTGGTTGCGCGTCACCACCATAGCTTAGGGGTTTTTAAAAAGGCAAAATTATTGGGGCGTCGTCAAGTGGTTTAAGACACAGGGTTTTGGTTCCTGCATTCGAAGGTTCGAATCCTTCCGCCCCAGCCAAAAAAGTCCCTAATCCAAAAAGTTGTATTAATGAAACGTTTATTTGCCTTAAATAAACGTGTTTTTTCTTTTTTAGCCGTAGAAGCTGTGACAGTCCTTTAATTGGCCTGTCAGAGGAAAGATAATGTTAAACGATATTGTGGTCATCAGCGGAAATTCCAACCTGCCGTTGGCTACCGAAATTTGTGAGACTCTTTGGCAACCATTGGGATCGGCTCAGGTCAGGCGTTTTTCAGACGGCGAGATCCTAGTGGAGTTGGGTGAAAACGTCCGCGGACGGGATACTTTTGTTATCCAATCAACCTGCGCTCCGGTTAATGATAACCTTATGGAGCTTTTGCTCATAATTGACGCCTTAAAAAGAGCCTCAGCTAGGCGCATCACAGCTGTAATCCCCTATTACGGCTATGCCCGGCAAGACCGCAAGGCCAACCCAAGGGTCCCGATTTCGGCTAAATTGGTGGCCGACCTATTGACCTCGGCTGGGACGACCCGGGTCTTGGCCATGGATCTTCACGCTGGCCAGATCCAGGGCTTCTTCAATATCCCGGTCGATCATCTATTTGCCGCCCCGGTCATATTAAACTACATCAACCAGACTTATTTTAAGACCGGTTCTGAGGACGTCATCTTGGTCTCGCCTGACGCCGGCGGGGTTGAGCGCACTAGATACATGGCCAAACGCCTGTCTACGCCGCTCGCTATTGTGGATAAACGCCGGGAATCGCCCAACGAAGCTAAGGTCATGAGCATCATCGGCGACGTTAAAGATCGCCGCTGCCTTATTATTGACGACATGATCGATACGGCCGGGACCTTGACTCAGGCTGCCGACTTTATAATGGATTTAGGCGCCGCCGAGGTCATGGCCTGCGCCACCCACGCGGTCTTCTCTGGTCAGGCTTTAGAGAAAATTAAAAAATCGGCCTTGACCAGCGTCATTGTCACCAATACCATCCCCCTGAACCAGGCCGGGGGCGACTATTCAAAGATCAAAGTTTTGTCGGTGGCTTCCCTTTTGGGCGAGGCCATTAGACGTATTCATCAAGAAGAGTCCATAAGTTCACTCTTTATTTGATAAGTAAAAGAAAAGATATCTAGTTGGAGGATTAGTATAAAAATGGGTTTAGATACCACCCTCACCGCTAAGACCCGCGAGGCCCGCAGTGGCAACTACGCCAACCGCTTAAGAACTCAGGGGCTTTTACCCATAGTCTTCTATGGCGCCGATCTGCCCGAGGCGCAGTCGCTTTCTTTAGACTATGCCCAATTTAAAACCGCCTTCCTAACTTCCACCGGCAACCGCTTCCTCTATAGCTTAGCCGTTGAGGATCAAGCTCCAACTTGGGTGCTACTTAAGGACTATCAGATCGATCCCGTTAGCCGCCGGATGCTTCACGCTGACTTTATGAAAGTTGACGCCAGTAAGCCGGTCAGCGTCAAAGTGCCCGTAACTTTAACTGGCCGGGCTCAAGGCGTGGAAAAAGGCGGTCAGCTGCAGCAATCTGAGCGCGAGGTGACTATTACGGGACTGCCGGGTTCCATTCCGGATCATCTGGAAGCCGACGTCTCCCATTTGGGCCTAGGTCAGACCATGCATTTATCGGATATTAAATTACCCGAAGGTTTGCGCCTAGCTAAGACCGTAGATCTGCCCTTAGCCGTGGTCGTTATTCCCAAAGGCTTAAAGGCCGAAGTTGAGGCCCAAGCCGAGGGCGGCGACAAGAAGGCCGCCGACAAGAAAAAATAAGACCTCGCTCATTTGGCCTAAAATCGGCGTCCTTTGCTTTAAAAGACCAAGAAGTAAGGAGAACTTTATGAGTGATTTTCAGCAATTGGTTCTTAAGCGGCAGAGTTGCCGGGATTATGACGCCGATAAGCCTATCGAGCACGATAAGCTCGTTAGGTGTCTAGATGCCGCTCGGCAGACGCCTTCGGCTTGTAACTCCCAGCCTTGGAGCGTGGTGGTGGTTGAAGACCCGGCTAAATTAGCCGAAGTGGCCAAGGCCACCCATCAGCTCGGGCTCAACGAATACGACGTTAAAGCCAGAGCTTTCTTTGTCGTCTTAGAGGAGTACGCCCAGCTCATGCCCAAGATAGCTTGCCTGGCCGATAGTCAGGTTTTCGCCAAAGGCGATCTGGGCGCTTTTACTTACGCATTGACTTTGGCGGCTGAAGCCGAGGGTTTGGGCACCTGCATTTTAGGGCTCTTCGATCGCCCCAAGCTCAGAGAGCTCTTAGATATTCCTAAATCCCAACCTATCTTCATGGTTGTGGCTGTAGGCTACCCGGCCAAAGATACTGTCCGCTCTAAGGTCAGAAAACCAATTGACGCCATAAGTAGGTTTGTCTGAGTTTTTGGCTGCTTAGGTTTTTTAAACTAAATTTTTTTAAACTAATTTTTTTATACTAGGGGCCGGTATGATAAACCGGTGGTTTTAGTCGGCCTTTTTATCAAAGATACGCCCGTCCCCCGGTGACGGGCGTTTTTTGTGGTCTCTAGGAGTTTATGTAGGCTATGGCCTATCTCAAATCTCCCTACCGGGGATTGCCTTAGAAAGTTTTTTTTGGCCCATAGCCTGGTCAAAAAAGCTTCTAAATTCGGGCAAGTCTAAGAAATCGCTCAATTTTTGACTTTGGTCCGAAGGCCGGTTATTCCCGCGCTCGCCCGCATTCTCCTCATCTCATAGCCAGAAAAAAAAGTTAAAGCTAAAGAGAATATCGATAAGATCTAAGAGATACACCTTTGGCAAAAACAGGGAATAGTCAATTTAAGGCTTGTATTGAGCTAAATTATTTAGCAGTAATTATTCTGGCTAGTTCATAAATATATAACCTAAGTTATCAAGCGGTCTTAAAAAGTATCTTAGAAGCTATCGGTAATTATTAAAAAGGAAAAATATGAAGTACGATTTTGACGAGATAATCGAGCGCTGCGGCACAGACTGCATAAAATTTGATTTTGCCCGCGAGCGCGGCATGCCCGAAGGGCTATTACCCATGTGGGTAGCTGATATGGATTTTAGGACCCCGCCTGAGGTAATTGAAAGATTGGTGGAGGTAGCCAGACACGGAATTTTTGGCTACACAGAAACTAAGGAAAATTATTTTTTAGCCCTTAAAAACTGGTTCCAAAGCCGCTTTGGCTATGAATTTAAACCCTCTTGGCTGAAAAAAACGCCTGGCGTTGTCTACGCCTTGGCCACGGCCATCCGGGCCTTCACTAAGCCAGGCGATCCAGTGCTCATTCAAACCCCGGTCTACTACCCCTTCTCTGGCTGCGTCAAAGAAAATGGCCGCCATTTAGTGGAAAGCCCTTTGGTCTACCAAAACGGTCAATACTCGATGGATTTTTCGGATTTGGCGGCTAAAATTAAAAATCAAAGCATCAGACTAATGCTCCTTTGTAGCCCCCACAATCCGGTCAGCCGGGTCTGGACCAAAGAGGAACTCCTGGAGTTAGGCCAGATTTGCTTGAAAAATGACTGCCTTGTGGTCTCAGATGAGATCCACTGTGACTTTGTCTTCGGTAACCATACCCACCATATTTTTCCCTCATTAAAGCCTTCTTTTGAGCAAAACACTATCCTCTTAACGGCTCCCAGTAAGACCTTTAACTTAGCCGGGCTCCAGATTTCTAACGCCATAATCGCTAACGATAGTCTCAAGCGCCTCTTTTCTATGGAGGTGAGCCGCACGGGTTTTAGTCAATTAAATACCATGGGCCTTGCCGCCTGTCAGGCCGCCTATGAACTGGGCGGGCCGTGGTTAAAAGAGCTTTTAGCCTATTTAGAGGGTAACTTAGCCCTAGCTAGGGAGTATTTTGAGACCAAACTTGCCCCCCTTAGGCTTGTTGAAACCCAAGGCACTTATTTGCTTTGGGTCGACTTTAGGCCCCTAGGACTCGAGGAAAAGGCCATTAACGATCTCATTATCAACAAGGCCAAACTCTGGCTTGACCATGGGGCCATGTTTGGCGCCGCTGGCGCTGGCTTTCAGCGAATTAACATGGCCTGCCCTCGGAAGGTTTTATTGGACGCTTTGGAGCGCTTAGCCAGGGCGCTTAAAAAGTAGCCCAAAGTTCTAAAAGTAACCATCGTTATCAGCCGTAGAAGGGCAAATTGGGAACAAAACGGTCAGTTTTTTTTGACAAAAAAAAGAGGGCTAAAGAAGGGCTCTTTAAGAGTTTAGCCGGTTAGACTATCGAGAGATCCCAGGTTGGCTAACCTAAAATTTTTTATTGACAAAAACCTTGGCTGTGTTATAATTTATGACGTTTCCCGCAGAAAAAAGTTTTAACTGACCGCGCAAATGTCGGGAAGCGCAATTATCCACCCCACAATTTAATTTCGGTGATCGAAATCTTCGCCGCCCAAGCCCTTGCTTTTGCTTTGGGGCATTGCGGTACGCTCGCGTTATCTCTAGATATCTATATTTTCCACTTTGATGGCTATATTGCGGTTGCGGCATCTATAATCAGCCTTCTAATCCATATACGCGTGCCCAAGCGACCTCGCCTTCCGAACCCCTGGTCGAGAGCCCTGGGGAGAAAGTCATCTAAGTGGTTTTGTCGCCAGCTACCCGGTGTCGACAACCGGGCTGTTAAATCCGGAGGATTTTCTTTTCGGAGCTGGCGCCTCTGACTAAAGAAAATCAGAGGTAGTTTGCCGACGGCTGCCCCAGGGGGGGCCAGCCCGCTAATGTCGAGGTGGGGGCTTACCTGATCGATAGTCGGTCAGGGTAGCCCGAAGCCAACCTCCGGCCGTTGATGATCCCTGGCTGGAGTTATTTTTAAGCATTCCAAAATACGGAGGAATCGTTTTATGGCTTTGAACTGGCAGGAATTGACCGCTAAGGGCGCCAAGGACTATGAAATCGCTGAAGCAGCTGAGAAGGAACTACTCAAGATTAAAGAGGTTGCCGGAAAAATGGGCCTCACAGAGGATGAAGTCCTTCCCTATGGTCACTACATCGCCAAGATCGATTACGCTAGGGCTCTGAGTCGCTTGGCCGACAAGCCCAATGGCAAGTACATCGATGTGACCGCCATCACCCCGACCCCGCTGGGCGAAGGAAAATCCACCACCACCATGGGCTTGGTCCAGGGCATGGGCAAAAGGAACCTAAGCGTTACAGCCGCTATACGTCAGCCCTCAGGTGGTCCGACCATGAACATCAAGGGCTCTGCCGCCGGCGGTGGTATGAGCCAGTGCGTGCCTTTGACCCCCTTCTCCTTGGGTCTGACTGGCGACATCAACGCCATCATGAACGCCCACAACCTGGGCATGGTGGCCTTAAACTCCCGCATGCAGCATGAGCGCAACTATGACGATGAGGCCTTAGCTAAACGCGGACTTAAACGCCTTGACGTCGACCCCACCAGGGTAGAGTTTGGCTTCATTTTGGACTTCGCCGCCCAGTGCTTGCGCAAGATCATCATCGGCTTAGGCGGCAAGCAAGATGGTTACCTGATGGAGTCCAAGTTCGGCATCGCCGTCAGCTCCGAGATTATGGCCATCTTGGCCGTGGCCGCTGACCTCAAAGACCTGCGGGCCAGGTTGGGCCGCATCGTCGTGGCCTATGACAAGAAGGGTAAACCCATCACCACCTCGGATCTAGACGTGGCTGGCGCCATGACCGCCTGGATGGTCGAGGCCCTTAACCCCAACTTGCTCCAGACCCTCGAAGGCCAGCCCTGCTTCGTCCACGCTGGCCCCTTCGCCAACATCGCCATTGGCCAGAGCTCCATCGTGGCTGACCGCTTGGCCCTCAAATTGGCCGACTATCACGTCACCGAGTCCGGCTTTGCCGCTGACATCGGTTTTGAGAAGTTCTGGAACCTTAAGTGTCGCTACTCTGGCCTTATTCCCAACGCCGCTGTCATCGTGGCTACGGTCAGGGCCCTTAAGTGCCACGGCGGCGCTCCCATTCCGACCCCGGGTAAACCGCTCCCGGCCGAGTACAAAGAGCCCAATGTCGGCCAGGTCGTCAAGGGTTGCGAGAACTTGGTCCATCACGTTAAAGTTGTCAAGAAGTCCGGTATCAGCCCGGTCGTCTGCATCAACTCCTTTGTTACCGACACTCCCGATGAGATTGCCGCTATCCGTAAGGCCTGTGAAGAAGCTGGCGCCCGCGTGGCCGTAAGCGATCACTGGCTCAAAGGTGGCGAGGGCGCCCTAGAGTTGGCCGATGCCGTTAAAGATGCCTGCAACGACACCCCCAACTTCAAGTTCCTTTACGATCTCGACCAGCCCCTCAAGGATAGGGTCGAAATCATCGCCAAGGAAGTCTACGGCGCCGACGGTGTGGACTATAACCCCGATGCTCTCAAGAAGCTTGAAGGTTTCCAAAATGACCCGGCTACCGCTAAGTTGGGTCTATGCATGGTTAAAACCCATCTGTCGCTGTCTGACAACCCCACCATCAAGGGCGTGCCTAAGGGGTGGAAGCTGTTTGTCCGCGACGTGTTGATCTACGCCGGAGCTGGATTCGTGGTACCGGTGGCCGGAGCTATCACCTTGATGCCAGGTACAGCTTCTGACCCCGCCTACCGCCGCGTCGACGTGGACACCGAGACCGGAAAGGTCAAAGGTCTGTTCTAGTTCAGTCCGTTCTAGCCGCCGTATTAGTGCCAGGCGGCAGCTTCGTGTGCGCAAAAACCGCCGCTCCTCTCACCCAAGGGGCGGCGGTTTTATTTGTTCTTAAGCTTTTATCAAAAATACCCTCTATCCCCTAAGAGAAAAAAAGAAGAGCCAGGAAAAAACGATCTTAACCGTTCCATCCTGGCTCATAGTTGGAGAGTATTGTTAATGTTTAGACTTTAAACTTTGTTAAAATAGTGGAAAACCAATAAGAATTCCTCCTCTATATACGAGCCAAAGAGGAGACTTAACGTAGCCTCGGGCTAGGGGGAGGTATATTTTCTTCCTCCGATTTTGTCGGGGCCGGCTCTTTGATTTGTTCCTGAGTCGGCTCTTTGGTTTGTTCCGTATCCGGCTTTTTGATTATCACTCTCATCGGGTCTTGGTCAGGGAAAGCCCAGGCCGTTATGGCTCTCTTTTCATCATTTACTACCAGCCCGAGCAATACGGGATTTCTATATCCCCCTCCGTAGTTTTTCTCCTTTATTTGATCAGCGGCTACCTTGGCCAAATCAAGGTCTTTATCTTTATTTATGTCTATGTCTTGTTTATGACTGATTTTCATCTCGATAACCCAGGTTTGGCCGGCGAATTCGAGAACGAAATCAGATCTTCCCAAATTTCCATGTTCCT
>JAITJB010000045.1 GCA_031279155.1 Deltaproteobacteria bacterium
GGCCGGGCTCAAACGTTTAAGGTACTCTGATAGTTCTTTAATATTATAACAATATCCAACCTAGATGACAAGACCATTCCCCAATAGGGCAGTACGAAAGCCCAGTACAAAAGCGCGAGGCCCCACACTCCTGGCATAACATGATAAAATAGCGTGTCCCTTATAATCTTTTTCTGAACTCTAAATTTTAATTATCTTCTTTTATAATAGTTTTAGTTATAAAATATCTTATATATACGTATATAGTCGGCAATATAATGCTTTATGGATGTTATAGCTATATATTTTTCTTATCACTTGGTACTTTAACTCTAAAAATTAGACTTTTATTCACAATTCGTAAGCACAGAGGCTTATTAGGAAAGATAGAATCGATTATTTTTATAAATTTTATTTTTATTCATTTAACAATATATTTTATATTATTTATATATTTTAAAATATATAAAAATTCAATTTAAATTTAAAGTGTTACTTGTTTTAATTTATTTAACTATATAATGGCCAATTAAATATCGTTATAATTTATAATTAATATATTATATGATACTAGTATATGGCCACTCAAAAAAATTTAAAAAATAAACCTAAAATTGTATAATGAGGGCATTCCAAACCAGGATGCCCACAATGAAAAACTTGGATCTTTTATTCTATTTGACTGAATAATTCTCTAAACTCGAAGACAAAAGACTATCCTGTCGCATCAAATACCCGCTTGTGGATATTTGGACCATCTTCGCGGTGGGGGCCCTTTTAGGTTTCAACGGATGGAAGTCTATCATTGAGTTTGCCAATAGCAAGAAGCGAGATTTTTTTGAAATTCTACATAATAAAACCTCCCTCCCGGGGGTCGATCTCTTGGCGCGGACTATAAGAAATTTCCCCATAGATGAAAGTTTCGATTTTCTCTCCAAATTTGCCGCCGAGTTTATTAATCGCTCCCGGAATCAAGGTAAAGGAAGGCCACCAAAATCTCAGCCTCCGCTGCAGCTTGCTATCGACGGTAATACTTTGAATGGAACTTTCAAAAGAGATGATGATGACAAGCCATCACACATACACATAGTCAACGTCGTATGCAATATCATAACGCTGACCATGCGAACAGTCTCTGAAAAATCCAATGAGATTACGGCTATTGCTCCATTACTCCAAGAAATCCACGAAATGGCTCTGGCAAATGGTATAATTATCAGCACCGACGCCATGGGTTGCCAGGAGGTAATAGCGAAACTGATCGATGAGTATAGCTACTTTTACTTTTTTAATTTGAAAAAAAAGCAGCCCAAGTCATTCGAACAAGTGGATTTACTTTTCAAGGAATAGGAACAAAACCCTGAGCTCTTTAAGTACGATATTCAGATCAGCGTGCACCATTTCCGGCTCGAAGATCGAGAACAGGATCGTCACTGTGATCTACATGACCAGCCCCGCAGCCCGTGAGTGGTTCCCCATGCACGAGAAGTGGGCAGACATCCAGATTGTGGTTAAGTGCGTGAGGTACGCCCTATACACCAAAAAGGGCAAGGCCAGTTCCCAAGAACAACGGTACTTCATCATTAGCGGCAGCTTCGACGCTAGTCATGTGAACGATATCAAAGATGGGTCAAGCCGAAACGCAAATTTAATGCCAAAATTTAGGAAAATCTATGCTTTTAAAAAAAAATTTTGACGTTTTTGCCCTGATTGCCAGGCTACGGGGTCTTTATAATCTAGCATTAATGTGAGATAATAAATCGTAAGTTCCTGGCTTAGGCTGGTGAGCCTGAGCCCCGTCTGGAACGGGGTTTTTATTATTGAGGAGTTAAATTTGGATAGTCAAAACATAATGATATATTTTTTTAGCTTCAAAAAATGGCGGTTCATCTATGGCTGATAACTCCGGCTCGAACGCCTATCAGGCCATAAAGGAAATTGAGGATATACTTAACGAGGTCAGTCGAGTCAGTCAATCGATTGACAATAAGTTGGAGTCAGATTCTCAAAAGGAGCCAGTTGATAAGCTAGAGGTCGATCATGACTTCCATCGCCATAAGGCCAAGTTGGCCTTATTAATGCTGGAAGTAAGAGATCGCTTTGAAAAATTAACTAACATGTGCGCAGGTAGCCAGGTTCCTAACGGCTATGGGGATCTATTTAGCCGGTTAGTTTTGGCCTTTAGCCGATTTTCTTCTGTTGACGAGTCAAACCATATTTTTGAGACAGGTTCTCCATTATTGACGATAGACCAATCAGCCGTCTTTTTGGCCGAAGCCGTTGGCATCTTGGTGGAGAGCTATCTCGACGCCGACCGCTACGATGAGGCGGCTAGTTTGTTTTCAAAGTGGCTACCGTTAAGTCACCATGAGGAGAGCGTCTTTTTAATGGTCCAGGTGGCCTTCGAGCTTATCAGCCGCCTTGCTGTCGTAAGTAAAATGAGCGTGGCCCGTGAGATCTACGATTCCATGGAGGGCTTAGGCGGCGGCAGGGCCGATCTAGTTTTAGTTCATTTACAAGAGGGTATTTCTTCCAAATCTTCTCAGACGGCCAAAGCCCAAAGGGCTTTGGCGCCTATCACGGAACCCAATTTAAATTTGGTCACCAAACCTAGCTCGCCCAATAGAGACAAGGCCATTAAAAATCCTAAATCTTTTCAAGAAGACGATTTTGTCTGCGTCGTTCGGGCCCAAACGGCGGTTAACCTTATAAGCGGCTATACCATTGTCGATAGCATAGATGAAGCCACCGAGATCTTCTATTCTATGCCCGTACCTAAGGCCGTGGAAGATTACGTAAACTTTAGGAGCATGGCGGCCGTCAATCTCATTAGCGCCCACGTCCGTAGGTTTCACTGGAACGAAGGTAAAGCCTTGTTTCACGAGCTCCAGCGATTAGGCGAGATGGCCGATAATTCCATTTACCAAGCCATCGCCTTAGTTGAGATTACCGGCTACACTGAAGAGGATTGGTTTTTTGAGGTCGTAAAACTTTACGAATCTTTAGAAGGCTTAAGCGATAGTAGCGAGTTTGCCCTCCAGCGCATGCACGCTGCCGGAAACCTCGTTTTCGCCGCCGGCGAATTCGACCATATTGATTTGGCCCGCCAGATCTACGATACCCTCCCGTCCTTTGGCGATAGCGACGAGGCCATCATGGTCTTTGCCTCGGCTACGGTTAACTTATTGACCGACTACTGCGCATCGGCCATGGTCTTAAATGCTGAGGAGCTCTTTAAAGATCTTCAGTCTTTTCGGCAGCTGCCGGTGGTGATCGAAGCCGAAGCTCAGAGTTGTTACAACTTGATGTGCCTTTATATCCGCCTAAGAAATTTTAAAAAAGCCCAACAATACTACCAACTATTGGGAACCTATATCCAGACGCCGGTCATATCGACTTGGCTGGCCCACGCCACCTCCGGAATGACTTGCGAGCTTTTAAAAATCGATAGATTAGAGGAGGCCATTAATACCTACTCGAACTTTGACTCCATCTTATCAAGCGAACAAGTTTTAACCGAGCAAGCTAGCGCCATGTTCATCGTGGTAAATTACTTATGTGAAGCGGGTTTAAGGACTAAGGCCAGTAATTTTTATCGTAGCTTTTTGGAAAAATACGATAGTTTCCGCTCTAACCCGCCTAAAGTTACGAGCAAAGAAGGTAGCCAGAGCGAAGAAGCGGCTAAATTTGAGAGCTACCTAGAAATCAATGGCGGCGTCTTCGGTAGGGTTTATCGCCACGAAGTCTCCAAAGGCCCTAAAAAAACTGTGGACTCCATTAATGATTCTATTACCCAAGCGGCCTGCCTTTTAAGCGTCTATTTTGGCCAAGTCATGCTCTTTAAGGAGGCTAGAGCCTTTTACTCTTCCGTCCAAAAGTTCGTCCATAAAGAGCAGGACCGTAACGCGGCCATCTGGGCCTTAAGCGCCAGTTTTGAGTTGGTGGCTAATCTTTTGGAAGCCGGTAAAGTTAGTGAAGCCATCGAGATTTTTGACGATTACCAATCTTACCGAATCAGCCCTAAGTTTGATAATCTCGTGGACCGTCAAATCGCTGAAACCGGCATCTTTATCATCAACAATACCTGGAACCTAAGTAAAATCAAATACATTTTTGAGGCCATGCTGGCTAACCGCACCCAGATAAATCATAGCTCCTTATTGTGCAAGGCTAGCCGCAAGTACATTCATTTATTGCAACAAGCCGATAAGCTCAGGCAGGCTAGGGAGGTCTACGATAAAGTCTCCGGAGCCATTGGCCTGACCCGCCGCAACAACACTTGGCGGGTGGAGATGGCCTTATTGCTCTTAGGGGCTTATCAAAAGGTAGGCGATCTGGAAAACGCTAAAAGCCTGATGAAGACTCTCCAAAATGTCGGCCAAAACCGCTATATTTTAAAGCTCCGCGATAAGGCCGCCCAAATTTACGAGCAAATTGAAAACCCCCCAAAGCCTAAAGGGCGGGGGGTTTAAAGGCGATCTTTGTACCGAAGTTTGGCCCAAGGCTCAAGCTTAAAAAAAATTTACTAAAAAATTAGTATTCTATAAAGTCATAGACTTCAGGCGGGGTTTTTGCTTGAGACTTTAGCCTCTTAAGGTTTGCGGCGGCTAAAGGGTAACCCCTTTGGTCAGCTAAAGTGTACCACTTAGTAGCCTCGGCAAGATCTGGGCTTACGGCCCGGCCCTCTTCGTAGAAGAAGCCTAAGTCGTTTAGGCTCCTGGCCGTGGTTTGCGGTAGATTAGCCGCCCGGTGCGACCAAGTGGCGGCCATGAAAGGGGCGGCTGTAGTACCTATACCTAAGCGGGTTAAGTAGGATATGTTACCCATGGCCAAGACGTCGCCAGCAAAGGCCGCTCGATAGACGGCCTGGTAGGCTTCAATTTGGGCGTTACTCGTGGCCTTTGTCGCCTCAGAACTTGAGCCCAAAAGAGCGGCGGCTAAAATGTTCATGGCCGGGTAAAACCCACTTGAGGCGGAAAGCCTAGCCAGCGGCAGGGCTTGGTTAGAATCGGGTAGCTCGGAAATATAGCCGCGCAGATATAAAATGGCCAAACTTGCCTGGTAGATGGGGCGCTCGGGCCTTGGGCCATCTTTGGCCCAAAGGGTCAGCGTATCTTTGTGGGCGGCTAAAAGGTTTAAGAGGGTATCGGCTTCGTCGGGATTGGGTAATAACCCGTCAAGACCGTATTCAGTGATTATCCTTAAAAAAAAGGCCGCCCTTAAGTTACCAGAGCGGCCAGCTTGAGTAAGTAAGGGTCTAGCCCCTTTAAAATCACCTTTATAATATTCTTCCTCGCCGGCTGGACGCAGTTCACCTAGGGGGGCAGCATCGCTTGCGGCCTTTTGGTCATCCGATTTGTCGCCCGAAAAAAAAGAACAGCCAAAAAGAGCCAGAGCCAAAAGACCAAAGGCAACTAAACTTATAAGTCCTAAAAGGGGCCTAGGGCTATCTACTGAGCTAAACGCCGCTTTGGTTCTCATCGGAGTCCCCTTCGGCTAGGGCGATAAGGCGGCCCCGGTCGATTATGATCAGGTGACTTTTAGTCTCCTTGAGAAAGCCGGCGTTTTTAAGTTTCGTTAGCGATCTCGATAAGCTCTCAGCCGTTGTCCCTAGCCTCAAGGCCAGTTGACCTTTGGTGGTGGGAAGCCTTATTTCACCATTGTCATCGGCCAATTCCAGGAGAAAACCAGCTAGCCTAGGCAGAAGCTGTTGACCGGCGGCTTCGATAATACTTCGGAAATGATTTAGTCTCTGAGCTAAGACCCCGATCATGGCGATGCTAAGATCGGGGTTTTGGGCCAGTAACTTTCGAATGGATTCCGTGGGAAACAATATGGTTTCGGTGGCTTCTACGGCTAAAGCCGAAGCCGGATAGCCCCCGGGCCTGAAGACGGCGGCTTCTCCAAAAATGGTACCAGGGCCGCAGAGGTTTAAAATCCTCTCCCGACCGTCGGAGTGGATGAGGTAGATTTTTACCAGGCCGGTGGCCACTAAGTAAAAGCCAGGGGCCTCATCGCCGCGCTCAAATAGACTTTGGCCGGTAGCAAAACTTTTCCTTATAGCGATGCTGGCCAAGCTATCTATGAGATCGCAAGATAAGCCCTCAAAAAACAACGATTGGTTTAAGACTTCAGTCGTCCAATCCTTAGTTAAAGGCTTTGGGTCAGAGTCGGCTTTGGTCATGGAAGCGGGTATCCTTCTCGCCCTAGGGGGCGTCATTTTGGCCGCTAAAGGGTTGGTAGAAGACTTTTTCCAGGTATAGACCGTGGGGCGGGGCTACTGGCCCGGCCTTAGCCCGGTCAAGAGAGTCTAATACCAAATTTAGGTAATCCGGCGATAACCTCTTGCGACCGATTAGATGAAGTGTTCCGGCGATTGTCCTGACCATGTGGCGCAGAAAACCCGAGCCGGTTATGGTCAGTTTTTTTATGTTTTCCTCTCTCGAAGTAATATGAGCCTGCCAGATGGTTCGGATGGTGGATTTAGTTTCCGATCCTTTGCTAGCTAGAGATTTAAAATCTCGACTTCCTATTAGATGGCTGAGGTTTTCTTCCATTAAGGCCCAATCTAAGTTGGGCCCCACGTGCCAGGCCCTGGTGATTAAAAGGGGATCGCGGATTTTAGCTGCGTAATAGTAATAAGCGTACGTTTTACCTTTGGCGCTATAGCGGGCGTTAAAATCTTCTGGCGCCTCTTGGGCTGAGAGTATGGCAATTGTTTTAGGCAGGATCGCGTTCCCGCCCTTAACTAGTTCCGAAGGAGTTCTGGAACTGGAGGTAAAAAAATTAACGACCTGGGCCTGGGCGTGGACGCCAGTGTCGGTTCGGCCGCTGGCAAATACTGTGATTTCATGGCCGCAGAGCTTAGCTAAGGCGTCTTCTAAAGTTTGTTGAATCGTAGGGCCAATGGCCTGGCGCTGCCAGCCTAAAAAGAGAGTGCCGTCGTAGGCTATGGTCAGCTTAAAGTTTCTGGCCCCATCAAGGGTCATTTGGTTATCTCGTGGTAATAAAGCCCTTTTGGTTTATCGGGCGCAGGTCCGTATTCCACGCGGGGAGCCGCCCGGTCGTAAGGCTTGGTGAAGCGGTCGCCCTCCCACTTAAGGGGCAAGAGCTTAAACTGAGCCATCAGGTGAGCGCAAGAATGGCCGTTAATGCTGGTCACCGTAAAAACGTCCAGAGCTAAAGGATCTTCAGTGCTGGCGTGACAAGTTAAGCAGTCGGCAAAGCTCTCGTTTATGAACTCTAAATCCCTCACCGCTTGGCGGTCTTCAAGGGTATCGTAGGTCACAAAGTC
>JAITJB010000076.1 GCA_031279155.1 Deltaproteobacteria bacterium
GGGTGTAGGTTTTGCGATGTTGTTTTTGATGATTGCCTCGGAGTATTCCGAAAGATACAAATTATTGGGCAGCGCCGGCGAATCAGGTATAAAGTTTTGGAGCGCGATGTATATCCCCATCGTGGTGGCTATGAGCATGAATCAAAACGTTATCGAGGCCATCAAAGGCGGGCCTTGCGCCATTATCGCCGGAGCCTTGGGCTGTTTGGTCATGTTCCCATTGATTAAGCCCTTAAGTAAGCTTGCCGCCCCTTCGGAAGGTTGGGATGTCTCGGCTAATCCTAACCTTCAAAAGTAGAAAGGGGCGATAAATGGAACCGTTGAATTACGCCTTATCGATTTTTAAGTCCAAAGGCCTGGTCATGGCCTTTCTATTCATCGGCCTGGTCATGTGGTTAAGCTACTTATTTTCTAAGCACCTGACCAAGGGCCGTATTCATGGCTCAGCCATCGCCATTACGGCGGGATTGGTGTTGGCCTTAATAGGCGGCTGGGTGACCGGCGGGTCCAAGGGCTTAGCCGACGTTACCATTTTTTCAGGCGTTGGGGTCATGGGCGGCGGCATGCTCCGCGATTACGCCATCGTCTCAACGGCTTTTGGCGCCAAACTCTCGGAAATGAAAAAAGCCGGTCTGGCCGGTTTTCTTTCCCTGATTATTGGCGTGGTCTTCTGTTTCTTCGTTGGGGCCGTGGTGGCCTACATGTTTGGCTACCGAAATGTTGAAGAAATCACCACCATCGCAGCTGGCGCGGTCACCTTTATCGTCGGACCTATCACCGGAGCGGCCTTAGGCGTAAGCTCCGATATCGTAGCTCTATCTATCGCGGCCGGCGTGGTTAAGTCGATTCTGGTCATGGTAGCTACGCCCTTAGTAGCCAAGCGCTTTGGTTTAGATAACCCGCAGGCGGCCATGGTTTACGGCGGCCTAATGGGCACGACCTCCGGCACGGCGGCGGGGCTGGCGGCTACCGACCCCCGCCTTGTCCCCTACGGGGCGGTAGTGGCCACTTTTTACACTGGTTCGGGCTGTCTATTGTGCCCGTCAGTATTATATTTTGCCACCAGAGCGATTTTGGGCTGAGGGCCACAAGGGCCAACCCCCCATATTTAACTTAGATTTAGCAGGTATTGATAAAAATGTCAATAAATGCTAATTATCTGATGTCTACCAGCCGGGCAAACCCCGCTGGTAGACAGCGGCTAGTTTTAGATCGCTTTTTTTTATAATAAAAACCCAATGCTTGCGGCTTTAGGATAATTTTTAACGAGGCTAAGATGACCACTGTATTAACCAAACAAAGCCAAACTCAGGCTCAGGCTCAGGCCGTCAACCAGCCAGTCCCGACGGTGGTAGCCATCCACCGATTGGTCTGGATCTCAATTTTGGCCGCTCTAACCGCTGTCGGGGCCATAATTTCCATTCCCATAAGCCCCTTCAGCCCTGTGCCCATCACCCTTCAGACCATGTTCGTGCTTTTAACTGGACTGATTTTGGGCTCCAAAAGAGGCGTCTATGCCATTTTAATATATATCTTAGCCGGCTGCGTTGGGCTCCCGGTCTTCGCCGGCGGCAAAGCCGGACTTGCGGTTTTGATTGGACCTACCGGCGGATTTCTCCTAGGATTTATTCCCTCGGTGATGTTTTGTGGCCTGGCCAGTAAAAATGGCCAGAATTGGTCGCTACCTCTCCTAATTGCTATCTGTATCGTGGCCACGGCCATAACCTTGACCTTTGGCACAATTCAGCTATCATTAGTTCTCGATATCAGTATCTACAAGGCCTTATTGGCCGGTACCGTACCGTTTCTCCCGGGAGAATTTCTAAAAATCGTCAGCGCGGCCTCGATGTTTAAATTTTTGGCCGCCCGAAATTTATTACCCGCCTGAAGTGCTAGATTTAATTTTATAATTTGAGGCTAAAATGGACGCAGAAGTTACAAACCAAAGCCCTAATGTCGATCAGTCGGTCCCGACCGTCGTCGTTATCCACCGACTTGTCTGGATATCAATTTTGGCGGCTTTAACAGCCGTGGGGGCTATAATCGCCATCCCCATAAGCCCAATCAGCCCTGTGCCCATCACCCTTCAGACCTTGTTCGTGCTTTTAACTGGCCTGATTTTGGGACCCAAAAGAGGCGTCTACGCCATGCTCATCTATTTATTGGCTGGCGCCGTAGGCCTGCCGGTCTTCGCTGGCGGTAAGGCCGGAGTTGCGGTTTTGATTGGACCTACCGGCGGATTTCTTTTGGGCTTTATACCCACGGTCTTGTTTTGTGGGATGGCCAGTAAAAATGGCCAGAATTGGTCTCTACCAGTGCTAATTGCCATCTGTATTGTGGCTACAGCCATAACCTTGGCCTTTGGTACGGTTCAGCTAATACTAGTTCTCGATATCAGCATCTATAAGGCCTTATTGGCCGGGACCGTGCCCTTTCTACCTGGAGCATTTCTCAAAAGCCTCTGCGCGGCCTCGATGTTTAAATTTCTGGCCACTAAAAATTTATTGCCAGCCTGAGGTAACTTAAGCTAAGTCTAATGTTTACGGCAAAATGGGCCGCCGCTAAGGAGATAGCCATGAATAAAAAAACCTTTTCCGCCAATAATACTCCTGTCAAACGAGCCCTGGCCCGCTCTAAGCCCTGGCTTTTGTTTGTGCTCTTCCTCGGCGGGGCCTTAATCGGCTATTATTTAATAGATTACAATCCCCTCAGGTAAACTTACTGGTCTTTTTAAGGTTTACAGTCAAGATTTACCGGAACTCTTAATGGCCAGATTTTTCTGGCCATTTTTCTTCGGGGCCTAAAAAAAACAAAAAAACCAAGTGATAAAACATAAAAACCAATAGAAAAAACAAAAAAACCGGGTCAGATGGGAAATTCTGACCCGGTAAAATATCGGAAAATTTCAAATAAAAGTAAAATTCACCACTTAGGTCCCTTAGACCTCTGGCAAACAGCTAAGGGCATGAAGCAACCACCG
This sequence comes from Deltaproteobacteria bacterium, assembly GCA_031279155.1. Taxonomy (GTDB): domain Bacteria; phylum Desulfobacterota; class Desulfarculia; order Adiutricales; family Adiutricaceae; genus JAISWF01. Next base: position 2,981 of record JAITJB010000076.1, read on the forward strand.
CTAAGGCCGCGCCTAGAGCGCCTGCGGCCCGGAGAGCCCGTGGCCTGAGAGGCCAAAAAGCCAGGGCAAGTGATGGTTTGGGACATCCAGGAAGGGCACGACTTTGAATAAAATAACCAACGTCGGCAAAATGTCGGATTGGTCATAATGACTTCCTTTTATCTGGATATAAAAACTTAATGTGTAGGATTATAGATTATAGCCTGTCAATTAGGTAAGAAAGAAATTAGTTTCCATTGAACTACATGGCGGTAATCTAAAATGGGCAAGGCCCATATAGAAACATAATACGACAACATCGTCTTTAGGTCAAGTTTTTTAGCTGAGTATTTTCAGTGGCCAGTAAATGGCAGCTAGTGTTAAAAACTTAAAATTAGTTTTAAATCCCCAAAAAATTTGTATAGACAAAGTTTTTTCGGCTCAGGGTTTCTTGCGTTCATATACCGTAAAAAAAGCTTACATTGGTTCTGGTCGAAACCGACCAGGGCCTAGGTAGTCGTCCACAAGTAGCGATAGCTTAATAAGCAGAACGCCTAACGCGAGATAATCTTTCAGTTTCTAATCGCTTGGGTTGCCGGTTTTTATACCCCAATCTCGTATTGCGCGTGGTATGGAAAACAGGGCTTAACTTTTTGGGGGGATTCGCATTTGGGGCATATCGCGTCTAGTCGTCTTCATCGTCAACCGAATCAATGAAGTAATCGATTGGCCGCTGAAAATCGCCTTTAGCAATAGATCTGCGGCCCTCGAGCCGTTCCCGGGCTTAGGAGAGAATTTCCCGTAATTTTAGCTCAAAAAGCGTGTTTCGGCGGAAAATGCGAAAAGTATTCGGCAACCGCAATACCCGTCTTGTCCATTTCGAGCATTTCGATTATCTGGCCGTTAGCCGCAGCGCAAAGGATAATCCTTACCTGCTGTTCCTCGCCGGGCTTACGCTCGTATCGGTTGAGCCACTTTAAGTAAAGCTCCATTTGCGATTTGTATTGAGCTTTAAACTCGCCGAGCTTAAGCTCGATGGCGATAAGACGGCGGAGCGTCCGGCTGTACATTAAAAGATCAAGCACGATGTCGCGGCCGTCTACAATTATCCTCTTTTGGCGTGCGACGAAGGCGAGAGCGCAGCCGAACTCCAAAAGAAACAACTCGATTTCTTTTAAAATAGCCTTTTTAAAATCAGCTTCGAGATAGCTGTCTTTAAGTCCTAGAACATCGAGCAAATACGGATCGCACAAGGCGTTGAAGGGGAGAGCGCTCTGATCCGAGAAATGCGTGTTGGCTATTTCGCGGCGCTCATAGGCTTTGCGGGAGATTTGATGGCGAAGTTCTTTGGCGCCGTAGTTGCGCTCGAAGGCGTCTTGAGATTAAAACAGCCTTGCCTCCGGCGATTTTAGGCCGATGAGCTCGCAAAAATGCGTCCAACTTAGTTTTGACGCTAGAAACGTCAAAATCTAAATCGGGAGTCTCGTCCGCAAACTCGGTCATTCGGTACAGGTTGCGCTACGAAAAGCTCTTTGGGTAATGCGCGAGCAATTTTTTAGATAGAAACGATAAAATATGCTCGCCGTATTCGGCGCGCTTGAAGTCAAGGATATTTTAGTTTATATTCCGCCCCACTACCCAAAACATCAGCGTGACATAGCTGTTGGCGCAGGCACGGCGCGGGACTTTGCGGTTTCTATAATCGCCTTAAGGCGATTATAGCGCGTTCTCATCCATAAGATAGGCGCTTGGCCCGGACGGGGTCAAGGTTTTGTTTTCGAGTTTTTTCGTTCTTGCGCTTTTTCACTATTCATTTTTTCCGTTCGTCTTTTTGTCCGCCGGCACAAGTTCCGCTACATCATCTAAATCACAATCTAAGCGGAGCAGATGCGAACCAGTATGTCCAGAATAACGTTCGGCATCTTGGTCAAGGTGGAGTTTTGGGCTAGGGCAATCTTTGAAAGCTCTTTGTGTTTGATTTGCTTGTCTATCAGTAGCTTCCACAATGTTTTGTAGCTTACCCTAAATTTGCAAAAAAAATTTTGCGTAGACAAAGTTATTTCTGCCACTTTTTTTAGCTGACATTAGTGGAACCCTTGCTACATATGCGTTTTAAGGCAAAAATTTTTTGGGGTTCGCTAAAGCTCTAATCAAGCAGCAGAAGGAAATTCTTGCGGCTTTTGAAGCGACCGATTCCATAGCAACATAAATCACTTCTTGTCTACGCTGATTTTAGCGGGAATTTAAGTTGGTTTCTTAGACTTTTTTTAATTTTATGAAAAATCCCAATTTTCACTTAAATGTCGCAGCTGAGAATTATCGTAGGCCTTAATTCCCAACGGTTGGTGGAGCTTGGCTCTTTTCGGGAAAGGCATTAAAGATTGCGCTCACGAAAAGTGGATTGGCGGGTTGGTAAGTCCTGTTAACCTTCTTTATGAGGCCCAGATCAAGAACATGCCGCTTGTCATCGTCTAAGACGTCATCTAAAAAGCTGGAATTGTCGAAGATTACCGTCTTCATAACTCGCTTGACCCGTAGCTCTTTGGATTGTTCCATAAGATAATCTATGTGGGGGTAGCCGCCCTGAGTTATGGCCTCGGCAGCTTGCTCCACGAGTTCATCAGTTATGGATTTGCTATAGTCGTAATTTAAGAATTCAGTCACGACCTTGAAAGTCAAAGCGTTGACTAGCCAGGGCTGTCCTTCTGACCAATACCAGATCCTATTAATTGCTGATGGGTTAAAAATTTGACCAGAGGCTAAGGCATGTTGGGAGCAAAGGACTTTGATATCATTTTGGTTGAAATCTGGTAAGGTTAACGATTCTTTTATGAAGCTTAATATGTTGCTCGCGCTTATTGACGCTGAATCAGGGCTGGACTGAATAAACCGAGCCACTAAATGCCTCATGCCCACCAAGGCCATGGACTTTGGAAACTTAGTGTTTCTAGAACGAAATCTAGTGTTAAAGCCAAAATGAATTTGCCGTAAAAACGGTATTAGAGGTTTGTCTGAGAGGGAGTCAACATCGTCGAAAAATACAACCAAGTCTTTATCTAGATTAACGCTTAAATATCTCAGTATATCGAGAATTTTGGCGTCAAATCTGGAACTAGGGCCTGGCCCGTAATTTGAGGACAGCTTTTTGAAGGCCTCAATCTCGGAATCATTTAAAGCCTTCAGGATTTGGGAAACAACCAAAGTCAAGGCCGTATCGGTGTCTGTGATACCCTCTAAAAGTTCCAGCGAACAGTACAGGGCGTATGATTGGCCTCTAGCGTTGATATCGTCGGTTAAAGCATATAATAACGTCGTTTTGCCGGACTGCCTTGGGGCATGGAGGGTAAAATAAGAGCCGTGATCAAGAAAATAATCTATTATCGGTAGCCGGGATAAAACCGGCACCATGTAGTGGTCGGCTGGAATGCAAGGACCAGCGGTGTTGAAAATTTTTATCGGCGGCTTAAACATGAGATTTTCCAATGTTTATTTTTGATAAATTCGGCTTGGGCTCATAAGTCGTCGGAACCGAAGAGATCATTTTTTAGAAAGTCTTCTTCCGGAACCTTTGCGGCCACGGTTTCAGAGATCCCCCGGCCCACCGTTCCAGCCTTGTAACAGATGCCATAAGCTCCGCCAGGGGTCATCTGGGCGTCGGGGGGCACGGTAAAATCGACAATAGGAGCGTCTTTTAATACTTCGCTCATGTAGTATAAAAAGATTGGGCCGGCGGCTCGTCCGCCAACTTCGCCAACAGCCCTTGGTTTAAGTTCATCGGTCCCCATCCAAACGGCGGTCACGTATTCCGGGGTAAAGCCCACAAACCAGGCGTCAGAGGCGTCGTTGGTGGTGCCGGTCTTGCCGCCCACCGGGCGGGCCAGGGGCCTAACGGAAGTGCCGGTACCCTGAGCCACAACTCCTCTGAGCATAGAGGTTAAGACGCAGGCCGTAGCCGGGCTGATGGCTTGGTGAAACACCGGGTCAAAAACAGCCACCACTCGCCCAAAGCGATCTTCGATTCTCGTTATGTAGCGCGGTTCCACCCGACGGCCTAAGTTGGGGAAGGCCGAGTAGGCGGTTATCATCTCCGGCATGGTCACCCCGTGGGCGCCTAAGGCCACAGGCGGGCTATGGGGTAGTTTTGTGGATATACCTAAGTCAGCCGCCGTCTTATCTAAGGCCTCAAAGCCCATGCGTTCTAAAATTTTAATCGATACTAGATTTCTTGAAGCGACCAAAGCGCTGTATAAGGTCATGGGGCCTAAAAACTTTTGGTCGCTATTTAGGGGCTTCCACCTAAGTCCGGTGTACTTGTCATCGATTACTACCGGGCCGTCGATCATAATGGACCCTGGAGTAAAGCCGTTATCCATGGCCGCCGTGTAGACGATGGGCTTAAAAGATGAGCCTGGCTTCCTTTGGCTTTGGGTGGCCCGGTTAAACTGACTTTCGGCAAAGTCCCGACCGCCAACCATAGCCCGTACCCCGCCGTCACTTAAGTCCATGCTAATTAAGGCGGCTTGGACATCGGTGCGCTGCTCTAAGATAAAAAAGTGGCTTTCAGCTGTCGTTCCAGCGGCGATATTTTGCAGGGCCTCTTGGCGCAAGCTGGCCTGGTCGGCCTGGCTAGCCTGGCCAGTTTGATTGGTTTGGCCAGATTGCTGAGCCTGCCTAGTTTCGTCAGGGTTATTTTGTGGGCTATGCTCTTGAGTGTCCACTCGGACCCAAATTACGTCACCCCGGCTCAGTTGTTTGGCCAGAGCGCCCTTTGGTAGTATCCACTCTAAGTTCTTTTTTATTATTTGGCCTTCATAGTCGCCCACCCCCACCGTAAGGGTCTGTTTATCGGGGACGTCTAAGACGACGGCTTGGTACAAGACGTCAGGCTGTAAGGTGCCCAAAGGGAGCTGCCGCTCAATAGCCGCCCGAAAGCGCTCGATTTCTGGCTCGCTATTTAGGTGCTGGACCGGGCCTCTGAAGCCGCGCCGCCTGGCGTATTCCCAAAGGCCTCGGGCTACGGCCACGTCGGCGGCCTTTTGGGCCTCGAGATCTAAGGTCGTGTAAACACGCCAGCCGTCATTGTATAAGCTATCTTCGCCCAGCCTTTGGGCGAGAAGTCTTCTGACGTGCTCGGTAAAGTAGGGGGCCATGGTCGTGTTGGGATTTGAGCGTTCGCCAACGATATTTAAGATTTCATCAGCCGAGGCTTTGGCCAGATCCGGGGTAATAAAGCCCACGGCCACCATGCGATCGAGCACGTAGATCTGGCGGCGGCGAGCTTCTTCGGGGCGCCTGATGGGGTTTTTGCCCTCCGGCGATTGAGTAAAGCCGGCTATCATGGCCGCTTCAGCCACGGTTAATTGACCTACGTGTTTATCAAAGTATGTTTGGGCGGCGGCCTCAACTCCGTAGGCGCCCTGGCCTAGGTAAATCTGGTTTAGGTAGATTTCTAAAATCTCATCTTTCGATAAGACCGACTCAAGCCTTATGGCCAGGATGATTTCGCGGATCTTTCTTTCTATTTTTCTTTCGCTAGTTAAAAGAAGACCCCTTACCACCTGTTGGGTAATAGTTGAGGCGCCCTGGACTTGATCGTCGAAGACCGTCTTATAGGCGGCTCTGACAATGGCCGGCGGATCGATACCGCCGTGCTGGTAAAATTTGGCGTCTTCGGCGGCCAAGAAGGCCTCTCTAACTAACATGGGGATTTCAGCCAACGGCAAAACCAGGCGGCGCTCGTGGCTATACTCGCCGATAATCTGTCCGTCGCGGCTATAAAAATAGGTGACGGTTTTGGGCTGATAGATTTTTAAGCCCTCAACGCTAGGTAGATCTTGGGAGAAATAGGCGTAAGCTACAAAGACCACCGTAAGGCCGGCCATGACCAGCCCGACAGAGCCCCAAAAGACCGAAATCCAAAAACGGGTCCAAAGACTTCTCTTGGGTTTTGGGCCTAAGTTGGGGAGCTTGGCTTTGGCCTTTTCTTTTTTGGGCGGAGATTTTTTGAGCCGCTCTATTTTGGCCGGAGCGGGAGGATCTTCGAGATCGCTTAATTGGACTTTTTTGGCTAGGTTCTTAATTTCCCCGGTAAACTTAGGGTCCAGGTCCGTCTCGTTGGGTTTTTGGTCAGAATTGCTCAAGAATTAATTTCCTTTTCTATCGGAAGATATCTAAAGACTTGTTGGTAGTCTGGCTAGAAAATATCCGGCCAAACGCGTTTATAGGCGTTTGGCTGATTAATACGTCGCCCCGGTGGGCCGATCCCAGGAGCTAGCTTACAGTCATTATATAACTTAGACTGTTAAAATGGGGTAAAAAAATGTCGAGTTTTTATGGAGATTTCTTGGCGGCCATATCAAAGCTAGATCTCATTTTTGGCCCTAGATCTCTTAGGCGTGGACCCAAGCTTGTCCGGAGGCTACGTCGACCTTAAGGGGAACCTTTAGAGGTTCTACCTCTCCGTTTAGAGGGTTCGATCCAGCTTCGGCCATCTTTTCAGAAACTAGGACTCTTACGTCTTCAAGCTCCCCGTCAGGCACTTCTAAGACCAGTTCGTCATGGACCTGCATGATGATCTTAGATTTAAGCTTTTGGCGCGTAAGCTCGCGGTCAACTAAGAGCATGGCGATTTTAATGATGTCAGCCGCCGTGCCCTGGATGGGCGTGTTGATGGCCATGCGCTCAGCTTCGCGCTTGGCCTGGCCCGGTAAATTAATTGACGGCAAAAAGCGCCTCCGGCCAAACCAGGTGGTGACCATGCCGTTAATGTCGGCCTCGCGTTTAGTTTTTTCAATAAAGTTTTTGACCCCGGGGAAGCGGTGAAAATAATCATCGATAAAGTTTTTAGCCTGAGCTTGAGATATGCCTAGTCTTTTGGATAGGCCGTAAGCTCCCTGGCCGTAGATAATGCCAAAATTTATGGTTTTAGCTTCCCTGCGGCGGTCATCGGGCACCTGGTCAGCCTTAAGACCAAATATCAAGGCCGCCGTCTGAGCGTGGATATCGACGTCGTTTAAAAAGGCCTCAATTAAAGCCTTATCGCCGGAAAAATGGGCCATAACCCTTAGTTCTATCTGCGAGTAGTCAGCCGATAAGAGCTTATGGCCCTGGGGGGCGATAAAGGCCGCCCGAATTCGGCGGCCCTCTTGGGTTTTAGCCGGGATATTTTGAAGGTTTGGATCTGATGACGATAGCCTTCCGGTAGCCGTCAGAGCTTGGTTATAAGAGGTATGGATTCGGGAGGTATTGGGGTTAATGGCTAGAGGCAATTTATCGGCGTAGGTGTTTTTAAGTTTTGTTACCTCTCGCCACTCTAAAACTTCTTTGGCAATGGGGTGGAGTAAGGCCAGCTCAGTTAAGACCTCGTTATCGGTCGATAAGCCGGTTTTTTTGGCCGTCTTCTTTTTACTCTCTATACCCATGTCGCCAAATAAAACCTCGCTAAGCTGCTTGGGGGAGCCCGGGTTAAAGGGGCGGCCAGCTAGCTTTTGGATGGAGGCTAACTTAGTTTCCATGATTTGGCTAAGCTCTTGGCTTAAGACTTTTAAAGCATCTGGGTCGATTAAAACCCCGGTCTCTTCCATGCGGCCTAAGAGCTCTTCGAGGGGTAATTCCACGCGATCGTAGAGTCTTTCTAAGCTTGAATTCTTTCCCAATTTTGCTCGCAATATCGGGGCCAGGCGCAAGGTCAGATCGGCGTCTTCAGCCGAGTAGCGGCAAGCTTCTATGGGGTCAACGGAGGAGAAATCATTTTTAGAGTCAACTACGACCTCTTTATAGGAGATAGCCTTGTGACTTAAATACTTAATGGAAAGTGAATCGAGCCCGTGGCGGTCGTCAGGGTTTAATAAATACGATGCTAGCATAGGGTCGTCGGCGGGGGGAGGGAGTCTAAGCGAGTGGCGGGCTAAGATGTGCCAATCAAATTTAGCGTGCTGGCCAACTTTAAGCGGCGAGTTCGCTGTTAAGTATGGCCCGATTTTTTCTTTGACTAATTCTAAATCTTGATTTTTTTGAGCTTCTTTTTGATGCTTAATCGGGATATAGAAAGCTTGGTTTTCAGCGGTAGCTAAGCTAATACCCACGATATTTGCCCGGCTTGCGTTAACGGAATCGGTTTCTAAATCAACGGCTATTTTTTGGTCCTTGGACGTTTCTTTGGCTTTCTCTTTGGCCGCTTCTTTGTCAGTCTCTTTGTCTATCTTCTGGGCCGCCTCTTTGACTACCTCAAGGGCCGCCATGAGCTTAGCCCAAGCCTCAGGGCTATCGACTAAGACATATTTATCGTAGTCGACTACGCCGTCACTTTGCGAGCCTTTAATCTTGGGTTTGGCCTGAGGGAAGAGGCGACCTTGCAGGCTATTTAAGAGACTCTGGTCGATGGCTTGCAGAGCCTGGGAAGATTGTGGAGCTTGGGGAGTTTGGTCAGCCTGGGAAGTTTGGTCAGCTTGTAAAGATGTGGGAGCCTGTAAAGCTTGGTCATCTTGGGGAGCTTGGTCAGCCTGGGAAGCTTGGTCAGCCTGGGAAGTTTGTGGAGCCTGGTCATCTTGTAAAGCTGTGGGAGCTTGTAAAGTTTGGTCAGTTTGTAAAGCTTGGGTAGCTTGGGTATCTTGGCTAATTGCGGCCTTCTGTAAGCCCGCCGGAAAGGCCTCAGGCCCTAAGTCGCGTAAAAAGCGGCTAAACTGCAGATCTTTAAAGATAGCCTCAAGGGCTTTTAAGTCCGGGGATAATCTTTGCAGATCGTTTACGGCGGCAGGCGGAGACAAGCTTTCGCCTAAAAGGGCCAAGCTTCTTGAGAGGCGAGCAGATTCTTCATTTTGAACCAGTTTTTCCCTAAGCTTTTCGTTAGAGAGCTTGGCTAGGTTTTGGTAGAGATTATCTAGGGTCCCAAATTCGCTGATGAGTTTTAAGGCTATCTTTTCGCCGACCCTAGGCACCCCGGGGATGTTATCGCTAGGGTCGCCCATTAAGGCCTGCATCTCCAAAAAGGCGGATGGCGGGAGTCCGAAGCGTTCTTTAAAAGTTTCCTCCGTCATAGCGGAGGATTTTTTGGGGTCAGGGTCGTACATGGAAACAGTGGGCGATAGAAGCTGGTAAAAATCTTTATCGCCGGAAACGATTACTACGCTATGCCCGCTCTTGGCGGCTAGACGGCACATAACGGCGATGAGGTCGTCGGCTTCATAGCCTTGTTGCTGCATAGAAAAAAGCCCCATGGCTTTGATGATGGCTCTAATGGTATCTTGTTGGGAAGCTAAATCCGGGTCCATGGGCGGGCGGTTGGCTTTGTACTGAGGGTAAAGCTTGTGGCGGCGGGTCGGTCCCCGGCTATCGTAGACTACGGCCATTAGGTTGGGTTTTTTGTCTTTAAGTAATTTTAAGACCGTAGCCGTAAAACCGTAAGCCGCCCCTGTGGGCCGGCCGTCGTTAGTCGTAAGATTTCTGATGGCGTGGAAGGAGCGGTGGATAAAGGCGCTGGCGTCCATGAGGTAGACGGTCTGTGGTGCGTCCTGCGGCATAGATGTTCCTTAGGTTTTAGTCGATGATTTTTTTATTTCTAGAAAATCTACGGGATTTTCTTCAAAGTCATAATACCACCCGTCCCATTGGGGGTCCAATAACCAGATGCGATCGGCTAAAGGCGGGTGAGAACTAAAGGCCGAAGAGCGCTCGGGTTTGGCTAAAAAGAAGTGGTTGAGATCGGCTACCGCCGCCGTTTGTATAATTCCGCCTTGGGCGAGGCCGCCTATTTTTTTTAAAACCCTAGCTAACGCCATGGGGTTACGCGTAAACTTAGCGGCTGAGGCGTCGGCTAAGAGCTCCCGGCGCCGGCTGAAGGCTGCCTGGATGATGCGGCCAAATAAAGATCCCAAGGCCCCCAAGGCCATCATTGTTCCGGCCAATAGGACGGTCTTTATACTGCGAAATAAAAACATCTTTTGGCGGGCTATCATCTGGAGAAAGAAAAGACCGTGGAGCCAACCGGCCATCATGGTGAAATGTCTCATGTCGCCATTAATGATGTGGCTAAACTCATGGGCAACTAAGGCCGAAAGTTCTTCGCGGTCGAGGTATTTTAAGGCTCCAAGACTTACGATTATGCATGCGTCGTCTTGATCTAAGCCGGCGGCTAAGGCGTTAATGCCTAATTCTCCTGGGAGGATATAGAGATCTGGCTCAGAAATGGAGGCGGCCACCGAAATCTCAGAAACTATGTTATTTAAAATCTTTTCGCGTTCAGAAATTAATTTATTACGCCCCAAGGCCCCGTCAATGGAGGAGGGAATAGCCCCGATTTTGGTGGCGATGAAGGTTGAGCCCCCGTTGTGGATTTGGGATATCCGGCGCACCGAGACAAAAATAATTATCGTTAAGAGAATTAAGGTTAAGGCTAAAGAAGCTGGATCAAAGGGTTGGTTAGGGGCGCGCCAAGTATGGGGGATGTATTTGGCTAAAAACAGAGAGCTTAAGAGCTTAATAATAAAATAGACTAAGACAGACCAGGCGACCATAACCAGAAAAAAGCATAAGCCGAAGAGAAAACTCGAACGCTTATTGTCGACTTGGGCCTGAAAAAAATCAAAGCTAATCCGAGGCATTAATACCTCCAGCTTTCAGTGAGGTTTTAAGCTGAAAGTTTACTTTAAGGCCTGGCCGGAGGGGTTAGGCTGAAGCGAATCGGCTCAGCCTGGGCAGGTTCAGTTAGGGTCCACAAGGCCGCCGACTGAAAGCCAAAGAGGCTAGAGAACATGACGGCTGGAAAGACCTCGCGGCTCTGATTGTATTCCATGACCCGGTGGTTGTAGATGGTGCGGGCTGAGCCTATTTGATCTTCGGTGTTGGTAATTTCCTTCATAAGGTCGTTAACGGTCTTATCAGCCTTAAGTTCAGGGTAACTTTCCACGACCACCATAAGCTTTGATAAGGCTCCGGCTAACGATCCTTCGGCTTGAGCCAATCTATTTAAGGCCCCGGCTTGAGAGGGATCGCCTGAGGCGCTCAGGCGGGCCTGAGAGGCTAAGTTGCGGGCGTTTATGACCGCTTCTAAGGTCTGACTCTCATGGGCCAGATAGGCTCTTGCGCTCTCCACTAAGTTTGGGATCAGATCGTAGCGCCGTTTGAGCTGGACGTCGATCTGGGCGAAGGCCGCCTGGAAGGCGTTTTTAGCCTTAACTAAGCGGTTGTAGATGGCGGCCAGTAATAGAGCAATAGCGCCTAAAATCAAAACGACGATGATAATAAAACCTATGACGGAAAGCATGGGCCTTCTCTTTTCTGAGGTGGTTCGTAAGTAGTATTAGGCTCGAAAAAGCCTACTAGTATTAGGATTTGAGACTTGGGCCGGGTCGATTTTCCAAAGGGTCGCTGGTCCGAAGCCAAAGATGTTGGCAAAGAGTACTGCCGGAAACATTTCTCTGGCCTGATTGTAATCCATGACCGCGTCGTTATAGGCCTGACGAGCAAAGCCAACCCGGTTTTCGGTGCTGGTGAGTTCTTCGGTTAGATCGCTAATAGCTTGGTTGGCCTTAAGATCGGGGTATTTTTCGATAACGGCTATGAGCGTACTTAAGGCCCCCGATAAGGCGGCGTCAGCTTGGCCCAAGAGTTTTAGAGCCGGGACCTGCTTTGGATCGCCATCGATGGATAGTCTTGCGCCGTCAGCTAAGTTTCGAGCGCGGATAACGGCCTCCAAGGTGCTTCGCTCGTGAGCCAGGTAAGCCCGGGCGGTTTCAACTAAGTTGGGAATGAGATCGTAACGGCGCTTGAGCTGGACATCTATTTGCGAAAAAGAATTGGAATAGCGGTTTCGTAGGACTACTAGCCGGTTATAGACGACCATCAGGACCAAGGCTAAGGCCACAATTATGCTGGCGATAGTAATGAGTAGTAAAATTAAGTGACCCATCGAAACCTCGTTATTGGGTAAATCTAGGGTATATTTATGACAGCCCCCACCGGGGCGGTGTCGCTTAAAAGATGGGGGTTTAGGGCGCGGAAGGTCTTATAATCGAGCTTGTAGTAGTTAGCTAAGGCCTTAACCGACACCGGGGAATCAATGCGCCCGCGCTTAGTGGTTAAAATTGAATAGGGAGTAACCGGGGTATAGCCGTAAACTTCGGGGTTGGTGTAGAGGATCTTACCGGCGATAACTTGGCTGACGGTTTTTTCCGTGGCCTCAGGAAAAAACAGGCGGTAGTAATCCTTTTCGCCCTCGCCATCGGTTAGAGCAATCGTGGCCCCGCTAGGATCGATGAAGGCGGCTAAAACCATGGTCCAGGTGCCGAAGACTTTTTTTAATGAGGCGATCTTATTGGCCGCCGCCTGCGAGGAGGCCACCGGATCTAATCTCTCATCGAGATCTTTATCGACCTTAAGCCCGGCGGCTAAAGCTTCGGCTTCCGTCAGCCGCCAAAGCCCCCGGCGGGCGCCGGAGCGATAGACGGGATCGAGGTTAGCTAAGGCCATAGGTAGATACCTAAAATCCAAAGGAACTTTGGCCGCCTTAAGGGCCTCATCGATGACCGGGAGATAGCGGCCCGAGCGCCTTAAAGTCAGCCAGACCCTGGCCTTGGCTTCAGATAATAGTAAGAGCTCTTGGTCGATATTTTCTCTAACCTCAGCGCGGCCAATGGCTATGGGTTCGCCGGCAAAATCCATGATGGCACCAAAGGCTACCTTTGGACTTTGAGAGAAAAGCACAATTAAAGCCGCCAGCCAAAGAAAGACCCCAAAATACACTTGCCAGCCGCCTAACCTAAAAGGCTTTTTAGCTTTAATGCCTAAAAGACTATTTAACTTTAAGTTTAGCATTAATTTTTTTTCTTAGGGGTTAACGGCTAAGGGGGCCATCATTTTTTTAAGGGTCTGGGCGACAGCCGGGTTGGTATTTTGGAGGGCAAACTCCATAGCATCACGACCGCTATCGTCTTTTAGGGTTGGGTCGGCCCCGGCGCCTATTAAAGCCTTTATGACAACGTCATTATTGGCATAGCCGGCAGCTATCATCAGGGCCGTTAAGCCGCTGGCGTTTTGGGCGTTGGGGTCAGCCCCCTGAATTAAAAAATACCTCGTTAAGCTGGGATCGGGGTTGACGACGGCGGCCATTAAAGGGGTTAATTTAAGAGCGTTTTTTTGGTTTACGTCGTAGCCAAACATCATCAGCCTTCGGACGTTATTAAGATCCGGGGCCCTTAGAGCGGCAGAAAACAATGGGCTTGAGCCGTCCTGGCCGGTAACGTTGGTTTTGGCCCCGTTCATTATGACGGCGTTTAAAACATCGGGGTTGGGATTACTGACCGCAGCAAAAATAGCCGTCTCCCCTTGATTGGTTTTAGCCTCCAGATCGGCCCCGGCCTTAACTAAAAGGCTGATGGCGTCGGGATTTTGACAATCAGTAGCCGCGACAAAGAGCGCCGTCTCACCTTTATTGTTGACGGCCTTAACATTGGCCCCGCCTTCGATTAAGGTTTTTAAGTTGGGAATATGCCCGGCGCTAGCCGCGCTCATGAGCGGACGGTTACCCTGGGAATCGACAGATTCGATATTAGCCCCCATCTTAATTAAGGTTTTAAGGACCATCGGGTTTGGGTTACTGGTAGCCGCCTGATGGATAGCCGTTACGCCAAAAAAAGTTTGATGATCTAAGGGGATCTTTTTGGCTAGCTCCTCAATAATCTTAGGCTCGGGGTTAAAAGAAGCGGCAAACATCAAGGCGTTTAAGCCAAAATTAGATTCCACGGCTTCAGGGTCAGCGCCAGATTCCAGTAAGGTCACAATGACCTTAGGGTCTTGATTTCGTCCAGCAGCCTGCATTAAGGGCGTGAGCCCATCTTTGGAGTGCATGTTGGGATCGGCGCCGGCCTCGAGGGCCTTTTTGATTTCCTCAACCGAGCCTTCAGCGCAGGTGAGAAAAAAGTCTTTTTGCTCTTGGCTAAGGCCCTCGGCCCAGTCGTCTTGATCGCCTGAGGGGGAGAGCTGCTCGCTTGACTGAGCAACTTGATCGGCGGCCTGAGCGGGGTTCTCGCCTGCGGCGGCGGGAGAAACCGGATTATCGTTAGCCTGAACGTTAGCTTGATCTGTAGCCTGACCGGTAGCTTGAACGTTAGCCGGCTCGCTAGCCTTTTGGGCCCAAAGGGCCGGGGCAGCGGCTAAAACGACCAAGGCTAGGACAATTATACAAAGTGGAATAATTTTTCTCAATTCAAAACCTCGTTAAGAAAATGTTAAAAAACAATTTACAAGTTATTTTTGAGCCATCATCAAGCGAAATCTAGTGGGTTTGCCCTTGGCTAAAATAAGGCCTTGGCTTAATTTTGACCTTGGCTAAAATATGGCCTTGGCTTAATTTTGGCCTTGGCAAAATTATGGGCCTAGCCTAATAAGGCCTTTTGCCAAAATTATCGGCCTTTTAGGCAAAGTCTTCCTTGGTAACGACGACAATGCCCCTCGGGGTAACCGAGAAGCGGGCCCGGTCTTCTTTGGGGTTGTGACCAATAATGGTCCTGGCCGGGATTTTAGTCCCGTCAGAAATTATGGCCTTTTTGATCTTCGAGAAGCGGCCTACGTCGACGTTTTCCATGATGACCGATTCATCGACTTCAGCGCCGCGATGCACAGAGACATTGTAGGATAAAACGCTGTTTCTGACCATACCGCCGCCAATAACGCAGCCGTGGGCCACTAGAGAGTCGCGAGCTAGTCCGTGGAGATTACTGCCATCGGTCTCGGTTACCGAGAGAGTCTTAACCGGCGGGAACTGGCGCTGGGCTGTCCTCATGGGCCAGCGGACGCCGTAGAGATTGAAGTAGGGATCTAAACCGCACAGATCCATGTTGGCGTTCCAGTAAGCATCGAGGTTACCAACGTCGCGCCAGTAGCTGGAATCCTTGGCCACCTCGACGGGCTGCTCGGCACGGCTGCCTTCGGCATCAGTGAAAAAAACGACCTCTTCGATCTTGTTTTCCTGGCGGTAAGGGTAAGCCATGACCTTGTGGGTCTTAAGGATGCTCGGTAGGATGTCTTTACCGAAATCCGGTCGGTCGTCGCGTTTTAAAAGATCGATTAAAACATCGGCTGAAAAGATATAGATGCCCATGGAGGCCAGGCACTGATCGGGATGCCCGGGGATGGTGGCCGGGTTTTTGGGCTTTTCCTGAAAGCCGGTGACCTCAAAGGCCTCGTTAACTTCAAGCACTCCATACTCTCTGGCCATGCTCTTGGGCGTCTCAATAACGGCAATGGTGACGTCGGCGTTAGAGGCGCAGTGGTAGCGTTTGAAGCTGGCGTAGTTCATCTTGTAGACGTGATCGGCTGAGAGTATCAAAAGATGGGAGGGATGCTCAGCTTCAATCATCTCTAGGTTTTGGCGGATGGAATCAGCCGTTCCCTGATACCAGCTGTCGCCGGTCATCATCTGAGGCGGGACGATCCTCGAAAAATGGCCCAGAGCCTGGCTAAAAATGTTCCAGCCAGCTTCCATGTGCTGAATGAGAGTCTGGGATTTGTATTGAGGCAAAACTAAGATGCGGTAGACTTCGGAGTTGATGCAGTTAGACAATGACAGATCGGCTAGTAAGTAAATACCGCCGAAGGGGATGGCGGGTTTAGAGCGGTACTTAGTTAGCGGCATGAGCCGCTCGCCCTTGCCGCCAGCCATGATCAAAGCGATAACGTTTTTCATAGCTAAGCCTTTAATGTCTGTCTAGCTAAGGCTGTATCCTGCTTAGCTAGAAAAAATGGTTGTCTAGAATTTTTAAGCTAGGGCTTTAGAGATCCAATTTTATAAGGCTTAAGAGCCTTACAGTCTCTTTGTTTTGGCGCTTTTCCTCTGATGGACCGAGTTCGTGGTCATAGCCGACCAGGTGCAAAAGAGCGTGAATGAGGTAGAAGTACATTAGCTGGCCAGGCTCGCTAGGCCAGCTATGGGAATCTGGTGATCCAGATGACCCGGGCTTACCAGATGAACCAAGTGAATCTGGTGATAGAGACTCATATTGTGAACTATCTAGGGTCTTTCTTTCTTGGGCTTCTCTTAAGATAGTCTCCGCCGAAATAGCAATGTCGCCTAAGTGGCCTTTAAAACCCTTGGCCAAATCGGTGTCCGGGAAGGCTAAGACATTGGTGCTCTTGTTTAAGCCCCGAAAGTCGCGGTTGAGGCCTTTAATCTCCTCATCTTGGGTAATTAAAATCGAAACCCCGGCCCCCTTTTGGCCCATGGCCGCTAAGACCTTACTTAGGCGGCGCCTTACTTTCCAGGGGTTAATGGGTAAGACGCTTTGTTGATTCATTATCGATATCGTCATAGATGACCTTACTGCGAGCTTGCTGGGTGACGCGGGCCTCCTTACTGACGCCAGGGTAGGCTATCCGGTGGTGATAGATGCCGATGAGGATATTGTTAAAAACCCTGATGGTTTCCGTTACGTCTTTTAGGATCAATTCCGAGGCGTCTAATTGTCCATCGTCGAAAACTTTGTTGACCAGAGTGCGTACTAACTCTTGGATCTTAACCGGCGTGGGCTCAGTGAGCGTTCTGGTGGCCGCCTCACAGATATCGGCTAGCATGACCAAGCCGGCCTCTTTACTAGAAGGCTTCGGGCCAGGATACCGAAAGTCCCCCTCGTTGACCTCAGCGTTAGGACCACGGTTCTCTTTGGCCTTGTGGAAAAAATAGCTCATCAGGCTAGTACCATGGTGCTGCTCAACGATATCGATGACCTTTTGAGGCAGGCGGTTTTCTCTAGCCATGTCGACGCCTTCTTTGACGTGACCGACTAAAACAAGAGCTGACATGGTCGGGGTTAAGGTCTCGTGCTTGTTTGCGCCTGTCTGGTTTTCAATAAAGTAGAGCGGTTTTTTTATCTTACCAATATCGTGGTAATAGGCTCCTACTCTTGCTAAGTGGGGGTTGGCGCCAATGGCTTCGGCGGCGGCCTCAACCATGCTGCCGACGATAACCGAATGGTGATAGGTGCCAGGGGCGGCTAGCATTAGATCCCTTAGGATGGGCCGGTTGAGGTTACCCAATTCCATGAGCTTAAGGTTGGTGGTTAGGCCCATGATGCTTTCAATTAAAGGCACCAGCCCGCTGGCTAGGATGCCAGAAACTAAGCCGGAAGCGACAGCTGCGTAGACGTCGTGGAGGAACTGCTGGCTAAAGAGAGTGCCGCCCATTAAGGAGAGCCCGATTAAAGATAGGCAGTTAACTAAGGAAGCAAGAATAGCCGCTGGAATCAGCCGGCTGCGCTCGCTAATGTGCCTAAGGCGCCAGTTGGCGATCAGGCAGCCGTTACAGATGTAGATAAAGGCCGTTGTCGTATCCACGGGCGCGACAATGGCCCCCAAAAAAGATCCCAAAAAGCACAAAAAGACCGTTCGCTTAAGGCCTAAGAATATGGCGCCCAGCATGGCCGCCGTTGGTGTGGGCATGGCCATTAAGACGGTGTGAGGCTCGATGTAGTCAAAAGAGAGCGAGAGATTTGGGCCGAGCCGGCCAGCTAACCAGGGAAGGAGCACGAAGACCAATAGGAGAGCTGACATCAAAAAAAGCTGCTTGGAGCCAATGCCGGCTTCCGTATCGAGACGGTTGATGGTTTGAGTGACGGTCAAAAAGACAAAAAGGAGAACTAAGAGGCCCATCGACCGCTTAACCCAAAGTCTACCGCCCATACGGCTCTCGATAGCTTCGAGTATCAGCTCGTTTTCCGGAGAGACCGTTTCGCCTTCCCGGACAATGATCTCCCCGGCCTTGATATGGTGGACGACCTCAGGGGCATAAGCGGCGGCGTTAATTTTACGTTTGTTTAAGATGCCAGTATCTAAAATCAGGTTGGGCCGCAGAAGCGCAGAACTTAAGAGAGCTTCTAATTTGGGATTGGAGTCCCCTGGCCATAGGCTTCTAAGGTTAGCCCGGCCCTCGGCTAGGATGGTGGCCCTAGGTATGGTTAAAATCGATTCAAAGAGGGTAAGGGAGCGACCTTGGCCGAGGCGACCGATTTCGACGTTTAAGCCTTGGTAGGTAGAATCGCTGTCGGCTATGATGCCCTGGGCCATGAGTTCGGAGGCTAGCCAAGAGACCTGGCGCTCTAAGTTTTGATCAAAGCCGGTAGCCCAAACTTGATCTAGGAGGGCTAGGCAGTCGATGCGCTCAAAAACCCGGCAGAACAGATTGGCCATTTCTAGGGGAGGATTTTGGTGACCGCTTTGAATTAATTCCCGACCGCGATCAAAGACGAGCCTTAAGTTTTCCATGGCCAAGGCCCCGGGCCGATCGTCATAGACAAAGAGGGGAATGGCGGAGTTAAAAGCCTCTAACTTAGCTTTGGCCGTGGCCACCGGATCGCTTACCGAAAAACTGTGCTCGCTTCTGATGGTGTGGGTGGCGACCATTCCGGCCTCAAAGATCTTAGGTCCAGGATTGGTCAATAAAACTGTGATCAAAGACAAGGCCAGAGCCATCAAAAGCCTAGGAAATATCTCTCTAGTAGGCCGCCAGGTTAAAAGTCGGGCGTACGAAGAGGGCTTTCGGGTTCTGGCCCTCTGAGCGGAGCTGGCGGTTTTGGTAAATTTTTTGTCAGTCATTTTTCAGCTCCGACCGGGAGCGATCCCGGCGTTGATAAGCTAAAAGAATCTGGCGCACCAGGCGATGACGGACTACGTCGCGATTTTGAAAGTGGATAAAAGCCACGCTTTCTAGGCCCGGGAGTAGTTCCATGGCGTCTTTAAGGCCCCTAGGGCAGCCGCCTGGAAGATCGCTCTGGCCGGGATCGCCAGTGACTACAGCCTTGGAGCCTGGTCCTAACCTGGTTAAGAACATTTTCATCTGCTCGCCGGTGGTGTTTTGGGCCTCATCTAAGATGACAAAGGCTCCTGATAAGGTGCGGCCCCTCATAAAAGCTAAGGGGGCCACTTCGATTAAGCGCCGTTCAAAAAGCCGATGAAATTTTTCCGGGGCTATTAGCTCAGAGAGAGCGTCGTAAAGCGGCCTTAAGTAGGGATCGATCTTCTCAGCTAAGTCGCCGGGTAAAAAACCTAATCGTTCGCCGGCCTCAACCGCCGGGCGGGTTAAGACGAGCCTGGAAACCTGACCGCTTAAGATGGCCTCCACGGCCATGGCTACGGCTAAAAAAGTCTTACCGGTTCCTGCCGGACCTAAGCCAAAGACCAAATCGTTTTGGCTGATAGCCTCTAAGTAGAGCCTCTGGGTCGGGGTCCTAGCCGCCACCAAGCGGTCAGGTCCTAGCTGCGGGCGATAGGAACTAAAGAAACTCTCCAAATCAATGTCAGGGTCGTTTTTAAGTAAGCTGGCCAGACACTCCACTTCCCACGGTTTGGGAGTGTCGCCCTGGATTGGCAATAGTTCTAAGGCGGCCACAGCCTTTTTGGCCAGTTCCACTGAAGAGGGATCGCTATCGGGAAAAAATAACTCATCTCCCCTTTGGGCAATGCGCACGCCTAAGCTATCGGAGAGTATTTTAAGGTTAACCGAAGCTGAGCCTAACCTAGATCTTCTGGGAATAATACAGGTCTCGCTCTTAGCGGCGTTAGGGTTACTTTTAGTCGGGGGCTTCACGGAGCCTCCGGCGCTAGGCGGTTAGTAGGGCGCGATGGTAATGAAAGAATAATAGCCAAAAATAATCTCATTTTTTTGCGTGTTAAAAGGTACTAGAAAGCTTATTAAATTTAGGCAGCTTAAACAACTTAAACAGCTCAGAAAGCTTAGAGAGCTTTTTAAGCTTAGGCAACTGCCGTGCCTATAATGGTATAGATAAGAAGGCTGACCACGTCATTGGCCGAAGTTACCACTGGACCGGAGGCTAGAGCCGGGTCGATCTTAACAGATCTAAAGAAAATAGGCGTAACCGCCCCCAAAAAAGCCGAGACCACGATGGCCACTGATATGGAAAGCCCAACGGCCAGGCCAAGCCTAAGCGCGCTGTGCATAGAGCCGCTGATGAGGGCAATGGTTAGCCCAAAAGCCAGGGCCATAAAGGCGGTGACCTTTTGCTCCTTGATTAGCGATTTTAAGACTTGGCCAGTGGCGATGCGGCCCATGGCCAAGCCGCGTACGGTGATGGTGGCCGATTGCGAGCCTACGGCCCCGGATAAACTCATGACCATGGGGACAAAGGTGACCAGAGCCACGGTCTTAAGAAGTGAGGCCTCAAAGTGAGTGAGAATGATCGAGGTTACAAAGCCGCCAATTAAGTTAAACAATAGCCACGGGAGCCTTAGAGCGGCGGTTCTGACTACCCCGCTAGTGTAGATCTCTTCTTCTGACGATCCGGCTAAGCGGTAAAAATCCTTGTCAGTCTCCTCATGGAGAACGTCGATGATATCGTCAACTGTGATCCGGCCAAGGAGGCGGTTTTGGCTGTCGACGACCGGGGCGGCCCGGACGTCGTACTTTTGGAATTTTTGGGCTACCGCCTCCTGGCCTTCATCAACCCTAACTACTAGCCTAGGGTTTTCGAGTAGATCTTCGATGGAGGCCTCAGATCGGGCTAAAAGTAGAGCCCTTAAGCTGACTACCCCCCTTAGGGTCTTATTGGCGTCCACGATAAAGACGTGGTCGATATCGCCAACGTCGCCTCCGGCCTCGCGGATGCGGTCGATAACGCTGGAAACCGTATCGGTATCAGGCGCGGCCACCAGTTCCAACTGCATAAGGCCGCCAGCCGTCTCCTCATCGTACATAAGTAGGCGGCGGACGTCTTCGGAGTCCTCGGAACTAATGGCCGATAAGACCTCTTCGGCGGCCTGATCGCCTAAGTCGCCGACGATGTCGGCGGCGTCGTCGGAGTCCATCTCGGCTACTAGCTTGGTCAGCTGGGCCCTCGGCAGCCCCAAAGCTACCTGGTCGCGGGCTGATTCACTTAACTCAACTAAGACGTCGGCTGCTTGTTGGATGTCAAGGCAGGACATGACCTTAATGGTCGCTTCCATGCCCAGAGGTCCTAAGGCTTCGGCCACGTCGGCCGGATGAAGTGACGATAATAGGTTAGCTAATTCGCTTTCCCGGCCGTCCTCTAAAAGAGGCGCGATATTTAAAAGAGGAGCTGGCGGCATACCTATCAAAGCCGTTTGGGGCATACGGCCAAGGCCGATATTTTGGACTTACAGCCTAGGGGACCGAATCTATCAGTCGATGGGATTGATAAGGTAAACACCGATACTCCACGGATTTCGTAAATTGGTACGAAAAAGACTATTGTTTTTAAGGTAGTTTCAGAATAACCAGCAGATAGGGATTTTGTAGCCAAAAAATTACTTTAACCCATCTTAGCCTTGATTCTACTGAGGCATTTTATGAAAGTCAACTATTTATTAGACATCTGCCTTTGGGATAGGATGGTCAAAACTTTGACCTTCTTTTCAGTTGGCGGCGTTTTCAATAAGGCCGCCAGAATTTATGGTGGCCGAGGCCGAGCCGCCTGAGTAGATAATTAAGCGACCACCAGCTTTGACTACGGTAGAAACGGCCTGTCCTCGGCTATATAGCCTCAGAACCCCGCCAGACTCAACGGTTGTAGCCAAGGCCCGTCCACCGGAGGAGACGTGTAGTTCTCCGCCGGAGTGTAGGGTCGTAAAATTGGTGACTCCGCCTGAGATGGCCATTTGTAGGCCGCCTAAGCTTATGTTGGTAAAATTACCTTCGCCATTTGCGCCGATGTTTAAGGTCCCGCCGGAATAGATTATGAAGTTATTGGCCACCCCACGGTCGATGGCAAAGTTACCGGAAACATTGGACCCGCCAACCATCCTTTGATCGCCGCCTAAGACGTTGGTGGTGATGTTGCCGCCAACTTCTTGATTTATTTCAATAGCCGAGCCCCCGGAATTGATTAATAGCGTCCCGCCTGAAAATATGACCGTTCCCTTGGCCGCGCCGCCTGAGGAGACATATTGCCTTCCTCCTATCTTAATCGCCGTCTGACGGGCTTCCCCACCGGATAAAATGTGCTGAGCTCCGCCGGAAACAACTTCCGTCTGTTCCGAAATACCGCCCAAAACCAGCCTTTGTTGGCCACCAGAATTAATCACGGCCTTTTGGGCCGCGCCGCCGGAGGAGACAATTTGCTGGCCTTCGGAATGGATAGAAGCTACTGAGGCTGAGGCCCCTTCCAAGACAATTTGCTGGCCGCCTTGGTAAATGGCGGCCGATAGGGACTGACCACCGGAAGATATTAATTGCGATCCGCCAGAATTGATTAAAGCTGATTCATCTGAGCCGCCAGCAAAAACCAATTGGCTGCCGCTTAAGTTGATGTGGGTGGATAAGGATTGCCCTCCGGAAGATATAATCTGCGATCCGCCAGAATTGACTTTAGTCTCGGTGGTTTTGCCGCCACTTGAGATTACCTGGAGGCCGCCGTTATTGACATCTGCTTCGATACTAAGGCCATAGTTACCGACTATTTGCCGGCCCCCTAAATTTACTATAGCGCTTATGGCCGCGCCTTCGTTAATAATATGTTGCTCTCCACCAGAATTTACTGAAGCCATGGCTGCAACGCCTTTTTTAGTGATGATCTGCTTACCAAGTAAATTTATGATGGTAGCGTGGGCTACGCCTTTATTTCGAACGTGCTGCTCGCCTCCAGAGAAGACCATAACCTGATCAGAAGAACCTCCGGATAAGACGAGCTGTTGACCGCCGTCAGATACCGAAGTTAACTTAGCTAAGCCGCCTTCGGCGGCTATTTGGCTGCCGCCGGAGTTGATGATGGCCCCATCGGCTATGCCGTTGTTATTTATAGCCTGAAGTCCGCCGTTTTTAATGATAGAGGCTTTGGCCACGCCTCCGGCTAAGACGTCTTGCTTGCCCCCGGAATTAATCAAAGTAGCCGTAGCCAGACCATCTAGGGTTACGGCCTGGATCCCCTGTGAGTTTATGATAGCCTCAAAAGCCGTGCCTCCGGAGGAGACAACCTGCTTACCCATGGGGTTAATATAGGTAGCTTCGGCTAGACCTCCAGAGAGGACAATTTGAGTGCCGCCAGAAAAAATTTCAGCCTTTACGGCCAGGCCGCCACTACTGACGCTCTGCCGACCAGTGTAGATTCTAGTAAGTTCGGCTGTGCCGCCAGAGAAGACGACTTGCGAGCCGCTACCTCCGACATAGGTCGGATGGGCTTTTCCTCCGTAGCTGACGTGCTGCGCCCCACCTTCGATAAAGGTGGAGATAGCCAAACCTCCGGATTTGATATGCTGAGTAGCGCCTGAGACGACATGGTTTTCTAAAGCACTGCCAAAAGCTGAGATGTATTGTTGGCCGCCGGAGTAAATGAACGTAGATGTAGCTGTGGCGCCAGATAAGAGCCGCTGTTGGCCGCCATTATAAATGATAAGGTTACGGGCCTGGCCTGAGCTAATAGAAAACGGGCCAAGAAAGTTGAAGCCGCTAATTATGGTGGCGTCTTGTCCGCTGATTGTGGCGTTAATGTTTCCAGCGCTGTTTTGAAGGACTTTTTTGGCAACGCCGCCTGAGGCTAAGAGGGTACCGCCGGAGGAGATTATGGTGTTTGAGGCCTCCCCTCCAGAGAAGAGGATTTGAGTTCCGCCCGATATAAGTGTCGTATCTTGGGCTAAGCCGCCAACCGAGATAAATTGCTGACCGCCGGAGATATAGGCCGATGAGGCAAGGCCTCCGGAGGAGACCACCTGACTCCCACCGCTTGAGATAAAAGTTGCCATGGCCTTGCCGCCAGAAGAGATGGTCTGCTCTCCGCCTTCTCTGACAGTTGTCGAGGAAGCCAAGCCGCTGGCTTTGATTTGCTGGCGCCCCATATAATTTATGTTGGTGGAAATAGTTTGCCCGCCTAAGGAGACGATTTGCTCTCCAGCTGAATCGACTTCAGTCCTTAAGGCCGTGCCGCCCGAGGATATGGTTTGTGAGCCGTAATTTGAGATTACCGTTGAGCTAG
>JAITJB010000125.1 GCA_031279155.1 Deltaproteobacteria bacterium
TTCGCTATTTAATTGCACCAAAAATTTAAAATCATCACCTTGCTGATTCAGGGGCATTTTCAAAAATGCTCTATATACAAACTCATGTTTTATCCGGCAACTTAAGCTCTTAGGCTTTAAAAAAAACCATTCGAGGGATATGTATCTAGAGCTCTGAATATACTCCCCAACTTCGGGGGCGTAGGCTGAGACGCGGTTTAGATGCCGCCTGGCGTAGGCTGCGCGCGAGGAAGTTAAGGGCGAAGCTCAGGAAGATCGTCCAGAGACGAGGGGGTTTTGAAAAAGTCCTGGGCTTTTGTGTTATTAACACAAAGATAATATCTAATAGGAACGAACAATGGCTCGGCGAGGAAAGCCGGAAGAGGGAAAGACGGGCAAGCAAGATGGATGAAAGAACTGAGAAGACTAGCTAGGAACGACGGATGATCTTGTGCGTTGGTAGGCGATGGTAGGTGATCAGAAAGGGCCAATGGACGGTGGAGGCGATAATCGATGAGCAGATAGGCCTGTGGCAAACGTGTGTTTGGGTTTTTTGGCTAGAGTTAATAACAAATAGATATTATCTAAGAGAAATAAACAATAGCCTGGTGTGGAAAACGGGCATAGGACCGGCAAGACGGTTGGCAAGAAGGCTGCCAAGACGGTTGCTAAGAAGGGTTAGATGAAAGAGTTGACCAGATTGCCCAATGGGCGAGCTAGTAAGGCGCCGGCGTTAAGGGAGGGGTTTTTGGCCGCAACATAGCCGGAGTAAAGGCTGATCTGGCTTTCCGTAAGGGGCTGGTAGTTTTGGCTGACCTTAGCGGTACTCGAAGAATCAGAAGAAGGCGACGACGATTGGTTTAAAGTCTTTTTGATGTCCTCGAGCTTTTGATAGATGCTGGGATTTTCGGTGGAGGCGCCGGACAGTTCGGTAAAAAAAGAATCGATAGCCATTTCCACGGCCCCATCGTCAGATGACGGCGTGGTAGCGGCGGCGGTTAAGATTTTATTCATAAACCGGTTGGCTTCAGCTTGACCTACCGAGCCCCCTAGCTCTAAGGCCGCAGCCTTGAGCCGTTCTGCCGTTAGAGAGGCAGTAAGTTCATTAGTAGGCTTAAGGTTTTTTAGGGCTTCCTCGAAGCGGTCCTCAACGGACTTAGGCGAGTTATCTAGAGTATGGGAATTATCTAAATTATCTTGTAACTTATTATCGAGATTTTCAAGATTAGCGTTACCGATAAGCGAGGCCGGGGTTATGGCTAAAGAAGAATCTTCTTTGTTGATAGAAAGTGACTCAGAATTTTGAGCGTTAGTGACGGCGCTAGTTTCATCGCTATCATCGTTAACATTAGCCCTCTGGGCCGGGCAGCTATTTAAGCGCTCGCGGGCGTAAAGCGACGATAGATTGTAGGTTCCCAAAAGGAGGTTTAAGTTCATTAAGCTCATAAAATGCCTCTTAGCCGTTGGATTTCAAAGGCCGCAAAAAGATTCCATCTCTCTTATCGGCAATCGGGCGCGAGGACTTAAATATTTTTTTTATTTTTTGGCGGTTCTTTAACTTCAGGCGGGCGGTTAGGCGGAGCCTTGGTAGAATTTTCGCGGATCTGAGGGCGGGTAGAAACTAGAGACTTAAGTTTTTTGATGGAGCCAGGTGGATCGGGAGCTATCTCTACCGGCTTAGGTGAGGGCTTAACCTCAGGGAGGACCTCAAGCTTTCTGGGGGGATCTTTGACGATAGCCATAGAATCGGTTTTAGAGAGTATCTTTCTTTTTTGGATCAAAAATTCAGCTTCCGTTAGTACGCCGCGATCCCGTAGGGAAGCAAGCTTTTCTAACTGGTTTGTAAGTTCGCTAGCCGCAGCTAAGGCTTGGGAAGTAGCCAGTGATAAAGCTTGCGGGGCTTGGGCCGAGGCTGGCGCCTGATTAGATTCCTTGGCCGAGTTTAAGACCTGACTAATTATGGCCACTATTTGGTGGGTATTTTTTTTGGAGATATGATTTAAAACAACCGTGCCGCTACCGGTGTCGATATAAATCGAACCCCAAATCCAACCAATTCGGGAACTGACGCTCCTTATCATGGGGAAGGGGACCTCTAAATGGCGGTAGCCGGCAAAAAAACCTTTATTTAGTAAGATTATGCGCAAACCCGTGACGGCCAAGACCCAAGGGATGCCGTCAACGCGGCCCCGGGTGATGGCCAAAAAGGATTCATCTTTTAGGAGAAGATCTGGCAGATGCTTAAGAGTTGAGGTTAGGCCAAAGGCGCCCAGCCAACCGAAATAGGCGTTATCAATTATTTCCTGGTCTAATTGGCTACTTAGAAAAAACATGGACCACCAAAAGCCTGATTAAGCTTAAACTAGGGGCACAAATCGGCAGCCCGAAATGACTTGGCGATGAATTTGACCTGAGGCGTCTTTGGTGACCAGAACTAACTCCTGGAAGGTCTCAGGGCCAACGGGGATGACTAACCTCCCGCCCACCGCCAATTGATCGGTTAAGGGGACGGGGATGCGTTCGGTATAGGCGGCCACCAAGATGCCCTTGAAGGGGGCCTTCTCGGGCCAGCCTAAGCGGCCATCAGCTAAGCGGACAGTGACGTTAGAAATGCCGATTTTGGCTAAATTTTCAAGGGACTTATCCCTCAGGGCCTTTAGCCTTTCAATGGAGTAAACTTCGGCGGAAAGTTTAGCTAAAATGGCTGATTGGTAGCCGCAGCCAGATCCGATTTCCAGTATCCGGTCGTTGGGTTCGGGATCGAGAATCTGAGTCATCAGGGCGACCATGTAGGGTTGAGAGATGGTTTGACCAAACCCTATGGGTAGCGGCCCGTCAGAGTAGGCCTTGGCGGCTAGGGTGTCGTCGACAAAAACATGCCTAGGCACGAGGCTGAAGGCCTTAAGAACCTTTTCGGAGGTTATGTCGCGGGCTTTAAGCTGCTCTTGAATCATCTTTTGACGAGGCCGCGACCATTCATGTAAGAAAGGTTCAATTGACAACAAAACCACCCAATAATCGGCTATATTTAGAATCAAAAAAGCCCTGTTAGTTAGTTACTTACTTACTTAGTCAGTCCTTTATCTATTATTATTCAAGGAGCCGGCCACCCGAGCCAGGCGAACTACTTTGGGCGCCGCCGACCGGGATGTAGAGGTTGAGTTTTTGGCCTTCATCGTAGCCAGCAGCTGAGCTGTTGGGGGCAAAGGAGCCGCCAGCCTGGGTGGAGATTCTATACAAATTAGGGTGATGGTAGACTATATATTTTTTTAAATCTTTATTTATTTGTAGTATTAATTGGTTTGGCTTTTTTGTATCTTGCTGGATAGTATGATTTTGACTTTTATATAGCTTATTTCTGAATGAATTTAACAAATTTTTAACAAAGGCGTTTTTAGCTCCGATGCCTTTTTCGCCCAAGGCGGCCAGGCGGGGTTTGTTGTGGAGCCAAAGGCTTTTGGTGCGCTCCTTGAGGAAGTGATAGACATGGTGGGCCATGTGGAGGTTGACGGGCCGACCAGAGAGCTCGAGTTTTTTGATGTTATGGAGTAATTTATGGTCATATTCTGAGGTAATGATAGGCTCAACAAAAAAGAATTGAGCGAGTATCTGGGCGATCAAGTAGGCTTCAAATGGGATCTTGGTTGTATTTAAGTCTATATACCATCTTTCATAATCCTCATGTTTTTTATCTTTAATCAGCTGTTGATCTATGTTGTACTTAGTCATCAGGCGACTGGCCATAGCCAGAGCGGTTTCGGCCTCGTGGGGCTCGGGCGATTGGGCTAGAGATAATAGCTTTTTGATTTTATTTAAAAGTTTATGGTTATTAAATCTTTCGTTATCGTTAAAAGGTCCGATGGTCAGAGGCGGCGGACCGGATTCCAGAATATCAATAGAGGCCTGGCGATACAAAGGGTGGAGGCGGAGCATCTCAGCGGCCTTCTGGAAAGTGGGACCATGGTCAGGTTCATAAGCAGCTGCTCGGGACAGATCACTTACCATTTGGTGGGCCGTCTCATGGCCCAAGATGGCCTCGACTACGTGCCAGGGTTGGCGTTTAATAACCCTAAAATTGATCGATATTACCCGGTTAGAGGGATCCCATTTGCCCCAATACTTATCGCTATCACATATCTCAATGGTAGCTGGTAGAACGCTACCTTTGACGCCGGCTAAGCGCAATAAATCGCCGTGGGTATAGGTAAGCTGTCTGGTCCAAGCCGTCAGCATC
>JAITJB010000247.1 GCA_031279155.1 Deltaproteobacteria bacterium
ACGGTCGGGGGAAAGCCGCTGAAACACCATTTGGAAGCCATCGGCCACAGGGACGCCTATTACTACATTGAGGATTTGGTCAAAAACAAAGTTCCCGTTTCCGAAAGGGTCATAAAGGATATACATTCCCTCGTTTTAATGGACAGGCGGATGGACAAGGGCGTGTACAGGAGCGTACCCGTCCGGGTCGGCAGCTTTCATTCGTGCCAGCCTTACGAGGTGCCGGTTAAAATGGAGCGGCTGATGCTTGACTACGGCGGCGAAATGCAAAAACTGCACGTCGTCGAAAGAGCGGCGGTTTTCCATTTGATGTTTGAGACGGTACACCCTTTCAGCGACGGCAACGGGCGGGTGGGAAGGCTGCTGCTCAACCTTGAACTGATGAAAGAAGGCTGCCCGCCCGTCAACGTCAAGTTCACCGACAGGGCAAAGTATTACGATTGCTTCAATCGCTACCGCGAAAATGATAACGATGCTTCAATGATGATCGGGCTTGTCGAAAGCTACGCGATTGCCGAGTTGAAGCGGTACATTTACATTGCGGAACAGTCCGACGCCCTCAAAAACAATCATCCCGAAGATTTTCGCGCGGACAGCGAACAGGGGCATGAACCATAAAGCGCGGCACCGCCGGTGGTGACGTGGGGATGCGCGCCGCGCTCTGTGCGGTACTACTCGTTCACTAGTCTTGCGCCGATGATGAACTTCTTCCCCTTCGTGCAGATTGAAACCATTTCGCCTCGTCCCCTACTGTTTGTCGTGGGTGAACGCGCGGTGTCGGCATATTTCAGCGAAGACGCCTACTCAAAGGCCGGTGAGCCCAAGGAGCTGTACGTTGTTCCCGGCGCGTCCCACGTCGATTTGTACGATAAGGAAGAATATATGCCTATCGCCAAACTCGCCAGCTTCTTCAATGATTACCTGAAATAGCACTCTCCATTGCCTAAAGAAAAATGTTTTGCGCTGCCTCTGGCATGGAGGAGGTACGGTCGGGCGTGGCCATTTTCCAAAGGATGGAATCAAGGCCAGTAGTTTTTTCATGTTTGCTCTTTGCCGTCGTTATCGCCGTCACCATCGCTCCATGCGCGTTTGCTCTGGAGAGCCTTCGTTACGATCATATTGATGCCGACACGACGATTTCGGCAACTGGTCAATCACCCGGCCTTCGCGGGATTTGGCCAACACCTCCCTGACACGGGAGAGCGATTTGAACCTAGGTGAAATGCCGCTAAAAAACGTCGCCGCACTTCTTCATTATCATACCGCCGTCGATGTTCCCACGATTATTGCGTCCATCAATCATATGATCGACTATGTCAATAAGGGCGAAACCGTATTTTATCACTTTTACAGGCAAGAAGAACGCCGTGCTGATAGCGGCTCGAGGCCGACCGGCCTTTTCTTTTTCCCAAGGAAAACCGGGGGGCTCCCTTCGCGGTTATTTGTCCTGGCGGCGGCTTTTCCATGTGTGGGCTCCTTCCACGAAGGATTCCCCTCCGCAATGAAGTTGAGCAAGCTTGGGTATAATGCCTTTGTGCTGCAATATCGCGTCGGCGGAGGTGGAACGCCCTCTGTCATGGATCTAGCCGCCGCTCTTTGGTTTATTTTCACGAATGCCAATGCGCTTGGTGTTTCCACCACGGGGAATTCCCTGTAGGGCAGTTCGGCCGGAGCCCGAATGGTTATAAACATCGGCGCGTACGGAACAATAGGATTTGGCGGCGAATACCTACCCAAACCAAGCGCTACTATCATGGCATATACCGGCCACACTGACTTTTCCCGTAACGATCCACCAACCTCCGCAGTTGTCGGTGACCGTGACGGTATTGCGAAAGCCAGTGTAATGGAAGCTCGCATCAGGAAAATGCGGGCAAACGGCATAGATGCCGCCATCGTCATCATCCCCAATGTCGGGCATGGCTTTGGCCGCAGCGTCGGCACAAATGCCGAAGGGTGGATTGATACCGCTGTTGAGTTTTGGAAAAAAGCATCTATGAACAACTGATAATATCCCCACTCCCTTGGCGCCGCCAGGCAATTATAGCGGCGCCTTTTCGCAACATGAAGGACTGGATCGATCTGGTCGATCTCCGCGACAAGCACGGCATCGAAATCGTCAGTGTTACCTTGCCATTTGACCAGAGGCCAGCGGGCAAACTCAACTCCAACATGCTCGCCGCAATCAGCCAGTTTTACAGCGACCAGCTTTCCATCAGAACGGCGGAAGGCGTCGAACGCCCAGTACGCACCGGATTATTTTCCGGCAGCGCTCCGTATGGCTACAAAAACTACCTCGAAGGCGCGCACGAGTCCATTATCGACTTGGTCACTTTCGATCGCGCCCATGTACTATTGGGCAACAAAAGCCATCATCGGCGCATTTGAGTCTATGGTAGCGGCCTGATAGTCTGCGGCCACTGCGAAAAGCCGGTACTGTGCGAAACAAAGGTCAAGCGTGGCCGCAGACTATCAGTATTACCGCTCTACCAACTATAACAAGGGCGATCGCCCTCGCGACCGCGCCACCGGCCTCGAACTGGACAAGCAGATGTTGGCTTTGTTCGCTAAACTTTGAATCGAGGATAAGAAGGGGCCTTAGTGGCTCCAGCGGGTCATCCGCGCCAAGTCCAAAACCAAGGCGGCGGACAACACCGCCTTCCTTTACGACGTCAACCGCAAGATGGGGCGGATTAACAAGGACAGGATCGCATTGCTCGCCCTACGTATGCATGGCGAAATCGAAGCTTATACCTATGCCCTGAAGGACGCCGAAGTTACGAAGCCTGTGGAAGCGCCTGAATTTGAAACAAGAAGGCCAGCAGCAACAAAAGACCGAGATTGGCGATGTCGCCATGAAAGCGCTTGAACTCTCGCAACGCCTGAAAGAGAAATGGCTTAAAGCAGACATCGCCGAAAAGCGCGTCATTTTTAAAATCGCCTGCTTCAACCTCACCTTCAAAGACGAAAAGTCTCAAAATATCAATGAAAAAGCCCTTCGACGCTATGGCCGAAGGGCTCAATTTTAATATTGGTGCCGAAGGGGAGACTTGAACTCCCACGAGGTTGCCCCCACTAGACCCTGAACCTAGCGTGTCTACCAATTCCACCACTTCGGCTTTTCGATTTTAACGGTCTTTTTTGTTAGCCGTTGAAAGAAAACATCTTATAGCACTTTCGCGTTCATCAGTCAAGAATTTTTGACCGACAAAATTTAAGCCGCTTTAATTACTAGGCTGGAAAGTTATTACCCAAAAAGGGGATGGATAAGGCGGCAAGCGTTGGTTGGGCCAAAAAAGGTCCGGAGGGTTGGCGGATTTCCCTCTTTAACGCTATACTGGAAGAAAGCTGGCCTTTACTTAAGCCTGGTAGCTTTCTCTATTGAACAACATCAGAACTTAACGCTACCCCTAAAGAGAAAAAAACTAATATGGAACACCCTAAACTGCGTTTGACTATCCCCTGGATCAGTTTGGAATTGCCGGCCCAGGAACAGATATGTCGCATCCTTGAGCTCAATGAGCTAGTGGCCTTAGCCATCATGCCCGATGCCCATTACGGCTACGATTTGTGCATTGGCGGCGTGGCCTTAACAACTGGCGTCATCTCGCCATCCTTTGTTGGTTACGACATTGGCTGCGGGATGTGTCACGTAAATACCTCGCTTTCGGTCCGCGAGTTGGGATTGGAAAAACAAAAGGACCGCGAAAAACTCTTCAAAAAGTTAGCTGGAGTCGTGCCATCTGGCGTTGGCGGGACCAACGATGTGGGTACGGATTTTATTTTCCGTTCAGCTTCCGGTAACAGCGATCTCGACAAACAGGTTAGGCCCAATGTCATCAAGCAGATGTGCACTTTGGGCAGTGGGAATCATTTTTTGGAGATTGGCGAAAATTCTTCCCACATCATTGGCGTGACCGTTCATTCAGGCTCACGAAGGGTTGGCTACGATATTGCGGCCTGGTATATGGCTCAAGGGCGTCTATTACCCCTTGATAGCGACCTTGGACAGGCCTACCTAAGCGATATGCTTTGGGCCCAGGACTTTGCCCTGGAAAACCGACGATTGATGCTAAAGGAAGCACTTTATCTATTGGGATTTTCCGACGATGATATCGAATCTTTTTTCGCTCCCACCGTCTTAATCAATGAGAGCCACAATCACGCTGTCCCTTACGCCGACGGCTTAATGCTTCACCGCAAAGGGGCCACGGCGGCTGAGGAAGGCCAGATGGGAGTTATCTCCTCCAATCAGCGCGACGGGGTTTGGATTACCAGAGGCCTTGGCAACAAGGAATTTTTATCATCAGCCTCTCACGGGGCTGGGAGAGTCATGTCGCGGAAGGCCGCCAGTAAGAAAGGTAGCGTTTCCGATCTGGAAAAACTAATGCGCGGCATCGTTTGCCGCACTGACAAAGAAATTTTAGATGAGGCGCCCTGGGCCTATAAAAAAATAGAGCCGGTCTTAGCGGCCCAAGATGGTCTCCTGGTCGATGTACTGGATCACTTTAAGCCAATAATAGTCCTTAAAGGGTAGCGCCCTTACTGATATCTCTAAGGTAAATACCCGTGAAACTACCCTCTCCTATAAAGATTGCTCACTGGATGTTTTTATACTTTGATGGGCACAAAAAAAACTCTTTTTCAAAAATTCTTTCTGGCAAGTCGTTGAATTCCTTAGTAAAAAATTTGACGTTTTCCCGATTTTAGTTCTTTTTAGGCTTTGATCTAAATTCATTCTCGGGCAATAGATCCTTTTCCATTTAAAATATGATAATATGTTCGTATAATTCGAGCTGGCCAAGGGCGCAAGGGGAGCCTCAGCGCGTTTTATTGTTTATAACCTAATGGCAGGCCACAAGTTGGAGTAAGGAGACTAGGGAGGATATCCATGGACATTATCTATCCTAATGGCACGGCCCTAGAGGCTGAACGTATCAAACAAATGATAGGCCGAAATGAGCTAGCCCACAAGGCCGGCGTTAATCCTGGTACGATAAGGCGCATTGAAAGAGGAGAGTGGTGTAACCCCAACACCATGAGAAAGGTGCTCATCGCCTTAGGAGTGGATCTGGCTGATGCTTCCAGATTCTATTTCCCGGCCAACTCCCAAGAGGCGGCCCAGGCGCGAGAAGCTTTTCAGACCAAAAAAGCCCTCAAAGCTAAGATAACCTCTAAGGGCAAGGTTGGTCGACCGAGGAAAATCCCAACGGAATAAAGGCCGTTCGTTTTCTTTTTGGCTGACCTTGACAAGTTCGAAAATTTAGAAAATTTACGTAGTTGGCCAAGACTCGAGTGCTAAGTAGCCTCCCTTAAGGCCTCTTAGTCTTAGTGTCACTAAGAAACCTAAATGACTCGCTTTCCCAATATAGCCAATAAATTCAGGTAGCCAGCCCAAATTTTTAAAGCTTTTTAAGTTTTCTTTCTAGCTTCTGGCGGTTTTTTGTGGCGGTCTGAAAGGATTTTGGTTGGGGAGGGGTCGGAATTGACTGTAGACTATCGTGCGTTCGTTAATATGCTGAGAGCACACTAACATTCTACCTAGCTTTTTTAGGCGGGGTATTATTGATTGATCCTCAAACGTACTAAACTAAATCGATCGCGGCTTGGCTAGCAAATTTGGCTAGCAAATTTGGCTAGCAATTTTGGCTGGCAATTTGCCTTGCAAATTTGGCTTCCAATTTGGCCAACCTTTTGGTGCCTGACGGCTCCCGTTGGAGTCGGCCAGGCCAGACCGATTAAAGGCAAGCGGCTGCGATAGAAACTCTAGTTTACCTTATTAAAGAGGATCTTTGTTTTGATACTTATCGGCTTCGGACCAATCGATGCCCAGACCGTTTAGAACCCGGCGGAAAGTTGGGGCCCTTACCGTTTTGCCAGATTCGATGTTAATGACTGACATGGCCGAGACGCCAGCTTTTAGGGCCAGCCTTGAACAAGATAGAAGTTTTAGTAATCGCGCTTTCTTCATGGCTTCGCCATTAGGATAAATCAACATTTCAATTCCTTTCTAGGTGGATTACCAAACACCCGACATAAAAATGCCCGGTATTGGTTAAGAACTGTTTTAAGATGTTCCGGTGAAAAGTAAATTATCACAAACCAGATTTGAGATCAATGGTTTTTTTTGAAGACTCTATACCCCATTTTTAGGGAGCCCTTAGTCTTGTTTACGATAGTTTAAAGCCGTAGTTTGCTATATTTTTTATGGCATTATATATGTATACGCTCAGTCTTTATACCCTCAAGGCTATGTCGCTCGAAAGGCCCACGGGTTGGGAACTTAGGTAAAACGAACCGCGATTTAAGGAAAAAACAGTTCGGGCTTTAGGCAAAAAATTGATCAAGGGGCTGGGCTAAAAAGAGCCCGCGCTTAAACCCCCTAAGATCTTGGCTTATTTTATTGATAGCCTGATAGTCGAAGAAGTTTACCATAGACTAGGGTATTTGCTCAATATTAATTTTTTGTTACTGACAAAGCTGGCATCTTGGGCCAAGGCCAGGCCGCTCTAAAATGGCCTTGATGTTTTGAACGCCTGGGAAGTTGGGTAAGTTAAGTTGGGTTGAGCACTTTCTTTTTTTTGGTAATTTTGAGATAATAAACTTAAGTTTACTTGGTTTTTACCTGTTGGATAGTTGACGGACCAGTTAAGACATCTTGGACAAGCCTCAGACGGTTTTTTGTGATTGACTCTATTGTTAACCATTTTGGTTAGGTTCCTAGGGCACAAACTGTTTACTTGCAGCCTTAACTCAAGGCGTCTTATGGGCTCAAAACCCACAGCTTGACGCCTACCGTTTTTTTTCCATAAGCTACGATTTTTCTGACCTAGGTCTTTGTTGGCATCATTTTTAGTCCATAAGAATGAAAAAATTCATGAGGCCCCAAGGATGAACGTTGTTCGTAGCTTCTCCCATAATTCGACGGCTTGATTAAGAAAAAAGACTCGATAAACTTGTTGCCTCAATCTTGAGAAATGGCTACCTGATTGTGGCCAAAGAGATTTACAGTAGTTTTGGAAAGGGTCATTTAGCCACCAAGATGAGAATCATCTTGCTCTTTAATCAGTTACAGAAAAGCGGTTTTCTATGGGTAATTTGCGACCAGTAATTCGGACGATAGAATCAAAATGCGTCAATTGTCAGCGCTGCATCTCGGCCTGCCCGGTTAAATACGCCAATGACGCAACAAGCGGTCGTGTAGTTAAGGTTGTGGATAATTTGTGCATCGGCTGCGGTCACTGTATCCACGCCTGTGAGCATGGGGCTAGAGTGGGGATTGACGATATCAGGGATTTTATCCTCGATATCGGAGCTATGGCGCCTATCATCGCCATTGTCGCCCCGGCGGTGGCCTCAACCTTTCCCAACCAATACCTTAATTTTAATGGCTGGCTCAAGTCCATCGGGGTCAAGGCCGTCTTTGACGTAAGTTTCGGGGCGGAACTTACCATTAAAAGTTACTACGAGTATATTAAGACCAAATCTCCAGTTTCCGTGCTGGCCCAGCCTTGTCCGGCCATCGTCTCCTTCTGCGAGATCTATAAGCCCGAGCTATTAAAATACTTGGCGCCGGCTGACAGTCCCATGCTTCACTCCATAAAAATGATAAAACATTTTTATCCCCAATACTCCAGGCACCGCATTGCCGTTATGTCGCCCTGTTACGCTAAACGGCGGGAATTTGATGAAACTGGTTTAGGCGACTACAACGTGACCTTCATCAGTTTGTCGCGCTATATCGAACAAAAGGGCATCGATCTCGCCGATTACCCGGCTGAGCCCTATGAAGGGCCCTTAGCTGAGAGGGCGGTCTTGTTTTCGACTCCCGGCGGCTTGATGCGGACCTTAGAGCGCTACGATTACAATGTCCACAATTACACCCGAAAGATTGAAGGGCCCGACGTCGTCTATTCTTATTTAGAGACCTTAGATGAATCCATCAAATCCGGCGTAGCTCCTCTTTTAATTGACGCGCTCAACTGCGAATCGGGCTGCAGTGGTGGGACCGGGGTCCCCGGCGTCAATGAAAAGAGTTTCGATTTGCTCGAATATAACGTCCGGGAGCGAGCCAGAGACCTTAACGAGTATTACAGCGAGTTGAATAAGAAGAAAAAGAAATTTTTCAAAAAACAACCCGATGCCAAGGTTATTAATGATCTAGTCGCCGAATATTGGTCTCCCAAGCTCTATGAGCGAACGTATGTCGATCACAGTCTCAACTATAGGCCCGGAAACCTCACTCCCCAAGAAGCCGAAAGAATCGCCAGCACCATGGGCAAGGGTGGAGGCCTTGATTACTTCAATTGCCCGAGTTGCGGCTACAATTCCTGCAGTAAAATGATCATGGGCATCTTCTTAAAAGTTAACACGGCCGACAACTGCCGGCACTACCTAATGCAGCGTATGCTCCATGGCCATGAGCACATCAGCGGTATCTTTGATATCTCCACCGGGATGTATGATTCGGTGACCTCCTCGGAAGAGTCCATCCAAGCCTTCACCAGCGCCATGAGGGATATTGACGGGCTGAGCGAGAAGATCATGTCGGTGCTCAAATCGATTGAGGGCATATCCTTTCAGACTAACATCTTAGCTTTAAACGCCGCCGTTGAGGCGGCCAGGGCCGGCGAGTACGGGGCTGGTTTTGCCGTCGTGGCCGACGAGGTTAGGAGCCTAGCTTCCAAGAGCGCTACGGCTGTTTTAGAAACCCGCAAGATGATCGAAAGTATCTTAGGTAATGTTAAAAATGGCGTTGTTAACTCCATGAACGTCAAAACCCGTTTTGACAAGATACTCGATACCACTAACCAGATCATGGATATTTCTCAGAAAATCAAAACCGAGCTTGAAGCTGACAAAGCCAACTGATTGATATAGGCTTAAGAGCCAATTATTTCCATTATATTACGTCAAAGCCCCCTTATAGGGGGCTTTTTTTCGGCCCGTTGTCAGGCAATTAAAAGACTAATATACCTACAGGCACTTTAAGTTCCCATGACCAAAGAAGTTTTAATCAGGCTTTTCTTAAAAATTGTTTTATAAAAAACTACTTACGTAAAAAAAACATTTTTAACTAGTTAAAATAAGTTTCAGTCTCCATTTTTTCTTGTGTTCCCTAGTTTTTTCCTGTACACTAACTAAAAAGGTTGAGAGCCGGAATAGCTTTCGGTCCTCACGTTATTATATGCATAGGTCAAGTATTTTTTATTCTGTGGCCCTAGCGGAAGGCTTTTAAAACGCCAATAGGAGGGTACCCTTGCCACATGTATTTTATTTTTTTCTGGCCTTGGCGGCCTTATTAGTCGGCTATTATCTCTATAGCCGGGTGATCGAACGCCTCTTCGGTCCCAACCCAAGCCGACCAACCCCGGCAGAGACCTTATCTGACGGGGTGGATTACGTTAAGCGACCGAGTTGGAAGATTTTCCTCATACAACTTCTAAACATCGCTGGCGTGGGACCGGTATTCGGACCAATTTTAGGCGCTCTCTATGGTCCAGCAGCCCTTTTGTGGATCGTCTTAGGCTCTTTGTTGGCCGGGGCGGTCCATGACTATTTCTCCGGCATGATGAGCCTTAGGTATAACGGAAAATCCGTACCCGACGTGGTCGGTTTTACCCTTGGCCAGGGATTTAAACAGTTCATGCGGGGTTTTTCGCTAGTTTTGTTGGTATTGGTGGGAGTGGTCTTCGTTACGGCTCCGGCTGGTATCTTAAGCGGCCTAACTCCCCCGTGGATGAACTTTTCCTTCTGGTTGGGCGTGATTTTCCTCTATTACTTTCTGGCCACCATCTTACCCATCGATGTCATCATAGCTAAACTCTATCCACTATTTGCCGTGGTCTTGTTGATTATGGCCGTGGGAGTTGCTGGCGGCTTGATAGTTAAGGGCTACGTCTTCTATAACTGGGAGGTTGCGCCCGGAGCTTCTTTCTTTTCCAATGTCCACCCCAAGGGCTTACCTATCTGGCCCCTGATGTTTATCACCATAGCTTGCGCCGCCCTCTCCGGCTTCCACGCAACCCAATCGCCTTTAATGGCTAGGTGCGTGGGTAACGAGAGAGCGGGCCGCCGGATTTTCTACGGGGCTATGATCGCCGAAGCCATTATCGGTCTGGTCTGGGCCACCGCTGGCATGACCTTCTACCCCAGCGCTCAGGCTCTGGCGGC
Organism: Deltaproteobacteria bacterium; assembly: GCA_031279155.1. Taxonomy (GTDB): domain Bacteria; phylum Desulfobacterota; class Desulfarculia; order Adiutricales; family Adiutricaceae; genus JAISWF01. Next base: position 10,174 of record JAITJB010000247.1, read on the forward strand.
GGCCTTGGCTAACCAAGGGGCGGCAGCTTTCGTGGTGAAAGACATCTCGTTGACGCTTTTAGGATCCGTGGGCGGCGTTCTGGCTATCTTAGGCGTTGTGATTTTACCCATTTCCTCAGGCGACACAGCCTTTAGGGCAGCCCGTTTGCTGGTAGCTGACTTTTTCGGCTTCTCTCAAGATAAAGCCCGCTCAAGACTTCTTATCGCTTTACCTCTTTTCATCATCGGGATCTTCTTGAGCCAGATAGACTTTAACATTATTTGGCGCTATTTCGGATGGGCTAATCAAACGCTGGCAACGGTTGTATTGTGGTCGGCAGCAGCTTATTGCGTCAGACGTGGGGTTTTCCACTGGTTGGTAACCATCCCGGCGACTTTTATGACCGCAACTTGTATTGCCTACATCTGCGGCGCCCCCGAAGGCTTTAAGATCCCGTGGACTTACTCCTACGCCATCGGCATTGCTACCGCCGTATTTTCACTAAGTTGGTTCTTGGCCTCGATGGGCAAATTTAGGACCAAGATACTTTTGGAACTGCCGTGCCCAGCAGCTGCAAGCAAATAACCCCAAACAAGAGTTAACCCTGCTTTACCCTGGTTAACCCTAAATATTAAGCGCCTGGGAAGGAATCTCACCTCCTAGGCGCTTTTTTTTGGCCCAAAGAGCCCTAAATTTGCGTCCAGTCTCGGGCTCTTTAAGAGGCCGTCATGGATACTGGACAATCATGTAGCTATCTCGCTAAAACTAGGAATTATATAGTAAAATTCGCCGTAAAACTCTGGTCTTTGGGCCTGGGGGTATAGGGCGTTAAATCTTGGTATATCATTTTTTTGTTATGCTTTGCGTTTTGAGGCAAAAAAATAAACTTGTTTTTTATTTAAAAATAGCTTATACTTTCTCCAAGGAGAAAAGAAATTTTCATGGAAACCATAATCCGAAAGGGCTTTAAGTTTAAATTGAATGACCCAACCGGGGCGGCGATCCGGCTAATTAAACGCTTTGCTGGCTGCCGGAGGTTTGTCTTCAACGCCGCCTTGGCCCGTCAAAAAGAAAGATTGGATGCCCATGCTCCGCTTTTTTCGTATTATGAACTTGCCAATTGGCTGGTTTCTGATTTGAAAGCCGACCCGCAATATGCTTTTTTAAAGCAAGCTTCAGCCCAAAGTCTGCAGCAGGGGCTTATGGATCTCTCCCAAGCAATTATTATGTTTAAAAAAGGTCAAATCAATTTTCCAAAATTTCAAAAAAAGGGCATGGGAGACTCTTTTCGGTACCCTCAGCGTTTTCATATCGATGAGCCGAACAGTCGTGTTTATCTACCCAAAATTGGTTGGATTAAATATCACAAGAGCCGGGAAATTGTAGGAAAACCCAAAAATGTTACTGTATCCATCGAAGCCGACGGATTTTATGTTTCGATTCAAACGGAAACTTGTGTTGACATTTTGGAAGCTAACCCTATCAATATTATCGGCTTGGACATGGGGGTCAAGAATTTTCTTACCATGTCGGATGGAACCATGGTCAAGCCCTTGGCTCTTAACAAGGAAGCTAAGAAACTGAAAAAGCTTCAAAGAATTGTTTCCAGAAAGCTTGAAGCGGCCAAAAAAAATCGAAACAAACTCCAAAACGGTCCAAAAAATCAAAAAAACAAACAAAGCAAAAGGCTTGAGCAAGCCAAAAGGAAGGTGGCCAGGCAACATAAGAGGATAAGAGACAAAAGACAGGATTTTTTACAAAAAATGTCCACTACTATTGCCAAGAACCAAAGCGTGGTGGTGGTCGAAGATTTGCGTGTCAAGAATATGTCCAAATCAGCGAGAGGAACAGTCGAAAAGCCAGGGAAAAATGTCGCGGCGAAAAAGGGGCTTAACCGTTCCATTTTGGCTCAGGGTTGGGGCATATTTTTGACGTTTTTGGACTACAAATTGGCTCAAAATGGTGGAGAACTAATTAGAGTTCCTCCACAATATACGAGTCAAAAATGCCCAATTTGTGGTTATACGCATAAGGATAATCGCAAGACTCAGGCTAAATTTAAGTGTTTGGCTTGTGGGTATGAAAATAACGCTGACATAGTCGGCGCTATAAATGTTTTGGCGGCCGGGCTGGCCGTCGTTAAAGCTCGTGGAGGCTACGGCGCCCTTGGCCAGCCGATTAAGCGAGAACCCACCGAGGGTAGCGTTTGGAGTTCTTCTCCAGGCGAACCGGTAGGAATCCCCGGCCTTTAGGCTTGGGGAGGAAGTCAATTTGGCTGGAGTAATCAATCGCTCGCAACTAACGTCTTGTGGTCATCGGCGGCACACTTCGGAAGGCACGTTGTTTTCCTATGGCTGGTAACCATTGGCGACTTTTATGACCGCAACTTCTATTGCCTACATCTGCGGGGCAACTGAAGGCTCTAAGCTGACGTGGGCTTAACTCCTACGCCATCGGCATTAGCTCTAAGGTTAACCCTAAATATTAAGCGCCTGGGAAGGAATCTCTTCTCCCAGGCGCTTTTTTGGGCCAAAAATTTTAGAGCCTTAAATTTTTTGACAACTTGAAAAAAAACAGGCTTGAATAATTTTTAGCAGGCCCGGCTTGCCCCGCAGTAAAAAAACCCAATATTTACATGGTCATAGAACTCAAAAATCAAACTTTAGGCTTAGCGTCCCGCTATGGAGCATCTCCCGCCGACGGAAGCTACCGCGATAGTCCAAAGATATGGTAACACGGTCGCTTAAGCTTAGGTCAGCTCCGGCTTCAGCGATAAGTCTAGAGCGGCTAATCTCCGGAGACGAGCCCATAAAGGCCGGGATGCCGTCTATCTCAGAAAACCTGGAGGCAATGGAAATACTAGTATCCATGGTCTCGAAGGCCGCGCCAAGATTTACTCTCGGCGTAAAAACCCTACCGCCACTAAGGATAAAGTCTTTGGAGAGATACAAGCCTACTTCGGCTTCTAAGCTTTCAGATTTACTCGAGGAATAAGATAAGTTAAGGTTTCCAGCCCCTGTTTCGGTGAAGCCGTCCGTTTTGGCGCTTACG
>JAITJB010000276.1 GCA_031279155.1 Deltaproteobacteria bacterium
TTGTCGGCGCCGTCAGCGAACAATTTCACCTTTAAATCGGCTAGGGTTTTCATATCTTAAGCTCACTTCCTTAATTAAGGATACGGCCTCAACTAGATTCAGACAGACATAATCGGCCGGAGGATCCGGTTTAGGTTCGGCATAATTATGATCAATAAAAATGGTGCGACATCCAGCCGCTCGCCCGGCTTCCACGTCACTGGCACGGTCCCCGACCATCCAACAAGATGGCAAATCAAGAGACCACTTATTAGCCGCGCTTAAAAGCATTCCCGGCTTGGGCTTGCGGCAATCGCAATTATCCTCATTGTCATGGAGACAAACGTATAGATCGTCAAGGGAAAGCTCGAATCGGACTTTTTCATTCATTGACTTGACGTTTTCTTCCGTTCTACTTCCCCTGGCAACGTCTGGTTGATTGGTTACGCAAATTAAAGTAAAGCCAAGTTCTTTAAGGGACAATAAAAGCCCCAGGGCGCCAACGGTGATGACCATAGATTGGGCGTCCGCCGGTGGTCTAGGGCGCCCATCGACCACGACGGCTTGATTTAAGACCCCATCTCTGTCAAAAAAGATCGCTTTTCTCATTTGCCCTTAAAACGCGCCAAGTTATTGGCTTAAACCGTTCCGGCGACGCTTTCCCACATGGTGGATTTAACTTTAAGGGCCGGATGGGTGACCAATAGGTGCCAAATAAGGCCATGGAAGGCCTCGGTATGGGGGGTGACGTGATTGGGGTTAACGGTTGGAATGATAACGCAGGAGTCGGCCACTTGGCCCGTATACCCGCCGTCTCGACCAACCAAGCCCAAAATGGTGGCCCCTAGGCTTTTGGCTAATTCCAAAGCCTTGACTAAGTTGGGGCTCACGTTTTTCTCCAAATTGCCGCCCCCCACGGACATAACCAAAATCGCGTCCTTGGAACTTAACCGGGAACCCTTTAAATACTCGGCGAAAACCGTTGGCCAGCCCTCGTCATTGGTCCTAGCCGTAAGCTCGGAAACGTTATCGGTCGGGGCGTAAGCCTCAAGGGCGCAGATCTTTCGAAAATCGTTGACCGCGTGGGAAGCCGAGGCGGCTGAACCGCCTACCCCCAAGATAAAAAGCCTGCCCCCGCGTTCCCTAATTTGGGCCAGGGTTTCGGCCATTTTATCCAAAGTCTCTGGATTTAACCCATTGATGATCTCAATGGATTCTTTCAAATAATCAGAACTAAAACTCATGATATATTATTAAAACCTATAGTTATTATGTTATAAAAATAAAAAATATAGTAGTGATAATTACTATATTTTTTAGGCAACAAATCAAATAGAAAAAATTAGATTTCTTCTTTAGAATACTTGTTAAAGACAATATACTTACCACTTAAAACTGTCCAAATATAAACAAAAGGGACAGCTCCAATCTTTACTAAGAAAGGATCAAAACCATGTTTAATGCTAAATATAAGTAATATTAATTGAGTTAATCCTATTGAAACTAAAACGGTAAATATATATAATATGAATTGCCACCTTGTTCTTTTTTTTTGGCGATCGACTTGGCTATATACGTAATATTTCGTGATCGTAAAATTAACCAAGGTAGACGCGCCAGCCGAGACCAAAGCGGCCAACAGGACGTTTACGCCTAAGATAAGTTCAAGCTTAAAAACGGCCAAATCGACCACCGTGGCCGTAAATCCGCTAATAATTTGTCGAAAGGCTTGTCCTTTAATGTTGTCGCTTTTATCTGGCCTAAGAAGGCTATTTACTAGCTCAAATAGCCTTTTAAGCATAATAAAATACCATTATTAACATATTCTTAAAAATTTTGGGATAAAAATGATTCCAATTCGGCGAGGCCTGAGAGGGAGCCAATCTCATAAAACCTTTCCCGAACCAAGAATCCGGCTAATTGCCCTTCCCTCGAAAGTTTAGAATATATATCAGCCAAATCAAAATTTCCGCTTAAACCGCTAAAAATTGATGACGAGACGACACCCAGACCATAATCTACGTGTTTCATATTAGGCGTTGGGTATTTTTTATCATATAATTCTAGCATATTATTAGTAAATAAAACATTACTTTTATCATAATTGTTATCATTAAAGAAAATCGTCATCAACGCTTTTTTCTTAGAATCATAAAAAGCTTGACTAACGGCTTTATAATCTATATCTAAGTAACTATCTCCATAGATAATCATAAAATTATCTGATAAAAGAGGCAAGGCCTTGACTAAAGAGCCTCCAGTTCCTAAAAGAACTGGCCAATCGAACGAATAAGATATTTTTAGACCAAAAGCAGAACCATCACCTAGACTATTAGCTATTAATTCACCTAAGTAGCCAGCTAAAATAACCACTTCTGAAAAATCATTCTTTTTTAGTAGCCGCAACTGATGATGAATAAACGGAGCGCCCGCCACCTCAATCAAGGCCTTGGGCGTGTCATGGCAAAGGGCACCCAGTCTGGTTCCCAGACCGCCGGCCAATATGGCTATGGGCATGTCGATCAAATTAACACAACTTTTATCGAGGTCGAGTGGGTAAAAGTTCTATGGCCCCAACACAGAAATTTAAATCGAGGCTATTGGTCTAAAGAGTTTCAAGTTCCCTAAACGGCCATTTGAATCGGGGCTAGTTTAAAACTACCTTACTGCCTTCAAAATCAAAGCTAAATCTAAGCTCTTCAAGGCCTTCTTGGTGCATGGCCTTTCGAAGTCTGGACCTGTCATCGGCCAGAAACATCAAAAAACCTCCACCCCCGGCGCCAACTAATTTACCACCAATGGCCCCGTTATTCATACCAACTTGGTACAAATGATCTATGCGGGGGTTAGACATTCCACCTGAACGCTTCTTTTTATTTTCCCAATGCTCCTGCATCAATTGACCGAATGAAAAAATATTACCTTCTTCTAGAGCTTTACAACTTCTTATCCCCAATTCTTTCACGTAATGAAGGTTTTCAATCATTTGAGTATCGTTTTGCTTCGATCTAACGTGTTGATCTTTTAAAAGTTCTCCAGCGTTTCGAGTGTAACCAGTAAAAAACAAAAGAAGTCTGTCTTCAAGCTCAAAAAGATCTTCGATGGGTATCTTGAGAGGAACGGCCGTGACCGTATCGTCGGCGTTAAAAGTAAAACAAGTCAAGCCCCCATAAGCGGCGATATATTGATCTTGCTTACCTATGGGCTCGCCCAGGCGTTCAATCTCAATATGGCAAGCCATTTTGGCTAAATCCTCGGGAAGTAATAACTCCCGTCGATGGGCGTAGAGGGCCTTCAATAAGGCCGTGGTAAAAGATCCGGAAGATCCTAAACCCGTGCCGGAAGGAATGTCGGCCAGGGTGGTAATTTCTATTTGGGGGGTTTTCAGGTTCATTAACGTTAAGGCTTCCCGAATGATCCTGTGCTTAACCTCAGAAACTTGATCCACTCGCTCTAGCTGGGAGTATTTAAGAAAAATCCCTTCCGTGAAAGGCCTCAATACGGTTACGTATACATATTTGTCTATGGCCCCGGCGACCAAAAATCCGCCGCCATACTCTCGATAGTATGATGGTAAGTCAGTTCCTCCGCCTCCCAGGCTGATCCGGAGAGGGGATCTCGTGATTATCATAAAGAAATCCTTATTTCCTATTTTGAGCGTAGACGATGTCGATAAGCCTCAAAACCTCAATGGCTTCGCCAAGACCACCTTGGGGCTGCCTTTTTTGGTCGATGGCCTTTGTCAATTCTTCAAATTCTTTTTCCCAGGATTGATCGGGGAAGGGATACTGCCAGATAACCGTTTCGGGAGGCCCCATTTCGGGCAGCATTTTATGGTAAGCGATTTGTTCCGGGCCGTAACTTCCGCCAAGGCCATCGATGGCTATTTTACCTAACTGACCAACGATTTCAAAAGAAAACATGTTTTTCCACTCAGTCCAAGTGGCATGCAGCATGGCGCACTGGCCTAAGGAAGTGGTTAACAATAAAAACGCGTTATCCTCGACGTCGGCTTTCCAGTAATAATTAGGCAATTGGGCTTGGACCGTCGCAAAACCGCCTAAAAACCAAAGGGATAAATCGATTAAGTGGCTACCTTGATCCAACAATTCACCGCCGCCGCCTATTTCTCTGCGCATGCGCCATTCTTTTTCATACCCTAGGCGCCCGCCATGACCGTAACGGCCTCTAACGTACATCAGTTGGCCCAAGGCGCCCTGATCGACTAGCTCCCTGGCTTTTTGGAGCGAGGGGTGAAACCGGTGATTGTAGCCGACCTTAACGGACAGATTCCTCTCGATCGCTTCTTCCAAGACCGGTTCCAAGGCCCAGGAAGTGACGGCCCCCGGCTTTTCAAGTAACAAGTGCTTACCGGCCTTGACCGCTTCCAAGGCGATCTGGGCTAATTTATCGTGGGTAACCGCCACGACCAGAATATCCGCGTCCGACGAGAGAACGTCGCGATAATCATTGACCGCCTGCCCACCGAAGCGATTGGCCAAATCTTGAGCCGCGGGTATATTAAGATCGCATGCGCTGACCAACTCCAGGCCAAGCTTTTTACCGGCTTGGGCTCTTTTCTGACCAATTAAGCCGCAACCGATAATGCCAAGTTTCATGCTTACTCCAGTTTAACATAATTACCCAAATGAGTAAATGCTGCTTACCGCCCTATCCTGAATAATGGGTTCACTCCGCTTCCAATAAACTCCCATATACGTACTTGTTACTTATCGCCACATTCTAAAGATTCGGTTTACTTAACGCAAAATAAACTTACATATATGTACTTATTACTTATCGCCCCAGCCAGAGTTTCTATCTCGCCCGGTTATTCGCCTTAAGGTATATAAATCGGACTTATTTAGCTGTTCGATATGATTTGGCCAATCTTCGTAATCGTCCCAAACGGCGCTAATAAGTTTGCCGGTTATACCATCGGAAGCTTTGGAAGCCAAAAATATAGCCAACTTGGTTGGAACTGCCAGGGAAACGCATTTGTTCGCGCCTCTGGCCTCGAGCATACGTTGGTGGTAGGCCTGGCCAACGGCCTCGGGACCGGCCTCAAGAATCTGATCAAGCATCCTCGTATCCAAAAGGCCCGGAGCGATTGAGTTGACGTCCACATGAAATTGGGCTAAATCCAAGGCCAGTGACTCCATAAACCTTACCACCGCCGCCTTGGACGCGGCGTAAGACTCCAGCCTTGGCAAAGGGTTGGTGGCCCCGCCTCCGGAGAGTTGGATTATTTTCCCGTAGCCTTGTTTACGAAAATGCGGGGCCAGGGCCCTAGCCAAAAGTATCGGACCGTAGAGGTTTATTTCAATGGCCTTGGTAAATTCGCCCCAGGCTACGTCCTCTATTTTGCCCATGGTCCCATATACGCCGGCGTTACTGACCAAAATGGTAAGTCCCGCAAAGGCTTCAAGAGCGGCCTCAATAAGCTTGGAAACGTTTTGGGGTTTGGAGATGTCAGTGGCTAAGTGGAATATTTTTTGGTTGGGCTTTAACGCTTCTTTTTTGACTTCCTTGGCGGCCCTTTCTAGGTCTTCAGGGGATTGGGAGCTTAAAAACACTTCGGCGCCGCTCGCGGCCAAAGCCTTGGCGATGCTTAGACCCAGGCCTCGGCTAGCTCCGGTCACCAAAGCGGACCTTCCACTTAAATCATAACCATCCATTTATTTCACCTAAAAATCTATCGCTTTCTAAAAAACCATGCGGATAAGATAACAAATTGGAATGTTCTAATTATTTTAAGTTTAGATGGTTATCCAATAACCATCTAACCGTCTGTTCAACGGCTTGTTTAATTGATAATTTGTTATTCCACCCCAACGAACGAATTTTCTTGGTCTCCAAAAAAATAAATGGGTTATCACCGACCCAGCCCCTTATGCCACCGGCATACTCTAGAGTGGGTTTTAAACCCATTAAAGCGGTAATCCAGCCTATGGAATCGTTAACCGTACAGTATTCATAGGCCCCTAAGTTATATATATCAAAAACCTTTGGCATGTTATTTCTAACCGTAAATAAGGCCTCTACACAGTC
>JAITJB010000329.1 GCA_031279155.1 Deltaproteobacteria bacterium
GGGCGGCAATGATTTCGCTTGGCCCGCCTAGGATAACGGCGGTACCAGGGTGGTTTGCTAAAATAAGCCGGGCAGCTTCGGCAAATTTTTCAGCTGGCCAGCGCTTAGCCCCGCCGTAGGCGGCCCCTGGAGCAATGGCTAAACGAAAACCACTGGGAAGAGCAATCGGAAATGGCGTCTGAGGCGGGTTAATTTGAGGGCGGGTAAAGGGCGCGGCCAGGCCCATGGCCTCAACTAACCTTAAAAAGTAAAAACTCTGATGGACGGCTAGATCGCGCCGCCGGACAGGTACAGCTTTAGATAGTAGTGGCGAGCGAACATTTCGGGCGTAGCCAACCCTTGAGGGGATAAGGCCTAAGAAGGCCGTTAGAGCGGAAGAAAAGGAGTTGGGGAGTACGAGAGCTCCGGAAAACCTCTCTTGGGTCAAGGTTAAGCAAGTTTTTAGGCGCCCCATAAAGCTCTTTTGCTCCACCAAAACCTCACTGACGCCGGATACATTTCGGTAGAGGCTGGCTGAGCCTATGCGCGTTAAGACCTTAAGGGTTTGGCCAGAATTGACCAGGGCGTTTAAGGCCGGAAGACTCATGACCGCGTCGCCGAGCCAGTTTAGGCCTCGGACGAAAAGGGGTCTAGCCGGAAGTTGTTCTTGAGGCATTCTGAACCTCCCCATGCCCATAGGCCGGGGGTTCTGAAGGCGATATGGGGATTTTTTTTAAGGTCGGCTCTCGCTGGCCTTTAGGTATCCCGCGATAAGTCTTCTTTTTCATAAAGTGGAGTATATAGAAATTTTAAAAATTATACAATAACGCCCTATGTCCAATACCCTAAATCCCATGTTGGCCAGAGGGTTTTAGGCCGTAAAGCCCTAGTCAACTTTTAGATTGAGGAAAGAAGCGATAGATTGAAAAAATTCCATGGGCCGGTCTAAAGATAATTGCGTCTCTAAAACTAAGATGGGCAGATCAATATCAGGCCGGATTTTAACGGCGTCTTTAGCCGTAGTCACCAGATAATCGGCCTTTGATTGCTTTAAAAACTCACGAAGTTTCATTAAGGTCTTAGGGCCATAGAGGGCGTGGTCTGGTAGTTTTAGCGAGGCTATTGGATCTAGTTTAAGATCTCTTAAAGTATTAAAAAAAGATGTTGGGTTAGCTAGGCCGCAGAAGGCGGCTAACTTCCAGGCCTTAAGGCTACTATAGCCAGAAGGGCTAGAAGGGTTAGAAAGGTTAGAAGGGCCATAAAGTAGCCCGCTAGAGAGATCTCGAAAGCCTAGGGGTTTTATCTTGGCAAAATACAGCGGCCTTGAGCCGGCGATAGATTTAAGGGTATCTATTTTGGCGCTATCTACGCTACCTACGGCTACGATAATCTGGGCCCGGTTATGGGTTTGCGGCCTTTCCCTAAGTAAGCCTGAAGGGATAATTAGGCCGTCGCCTAAGGGGTTTTCGGAACGCATCATCAGGATATCGAGATCTCTTTTTAAGGCAAGGTGCTGGAAGCCGTCGTCTAAAATAAGAACATCGGCCCCTAAGCTTACGGCCTTATCGGCGGCGCTTTTGCGCTTTTTAGCGCAGATAACTATAGACTTAGTTAAGGAGGCTATAAGAAACGGCTCGTCGCCGGCTTCCAAAGGCCCTATGGTGGGCCCCTGACCATTAGAGACGATGAGAGGCTCAGAAGAGTTACTAAGGCGGTGGTAGCCCCTTGAGAGGACAGCCGCTTTTAGGCCGGCCTCAGAAAACCGGTTGGCCAGAAAGATGGACATGGGGGTTTTGGCGTTGCCGCCTAAGGTGAGGTTACCAATGGAGACGACCGGCTTTAAGGGCCGGTAGGCGGATAGAAGCCCGGACTCGTAACTTTCCCGGCGGATACCCATCAGCCAGCCCCAAAGATGGCCTAGCGGCCAGAGGGCTTTGAGCGGGGCGGGCATGGGCTCACGATTTAAAAAGTAGGGGACTTAAGAAAGAGAGGGTTTCGGCTACGGCCCCGCGATGGGTGATGACAAATTCGTGGGCCTTTTGACCCATATCGCTCAAGCGGTTAGGGTCGCTTAAGAGCTCATCTAAAATAGAAGTAAGCTCGTTAGTATCGGCCTGGAGAGCCCCGCCGGCTGCGATCAAGGCCCGGTACATCCACTTAAAATTGGAGACCTTAGGACCGGCTATGACGGCCTTACCGTGGACCGAAGCTTCCAGGGGATTATGGCCGCCGCCCTCGTGGGAGCCAGGCCAGCTCTTACCGATCAGGGCGATTTCGGCCAGAGAGTAATAGCGCTCTAGATCGCCTAAGGTATCTAAGAGAAATACTTGAGCCCCTAAGTCCGAAGGCGTTGGTTGGCTGCGCCTAGCCGAATCATTGGGGAACATCTCGCGGATGAGCCGCCAGTTGAGCTGAAACTTGTGGCGATCTCTAGGGGCGATAAGTAACCTAAGGTCGCGGTGTTTGGGCCATAGCTCATTGAAGGCCCTCATGATCATGGTCTCTTCGCCCATGTGGGTGCTGCCGGCCACCAGCCAGCGGCCATCGGGCCAGCCGGTCTCCCGCAAGATGGCCTGTTTTTCCTCTGGATTTAAGGGGACGTCGGGCTGGTCGAATTTTAAATTGCCGGTAAATTTAACTCTTGTAGGCGAGGCCCCCAGCTCTAAAAATAGGTCGCGGTCTTCTACGGTCTGAGTGGCAATGAGATCGAAGAGATTTAAGACCTTGCGCCAGAAAAAACGGATGCGGCGGTAATTTCTATAAGATCTAGGAGATAGCCTGGCCGAAACTAAAAATTTAGGTAAGCCTCTTTTCTGCATCTGAAGCAGGATCCCGGGCCAGATATCGGTTTCGACTAATATTAAAGCGTCGGGTTTAACTAAATCTAAGAAGCGGCGGGTGGAGAGATTAAAATCGAGCGGAGAGGGGAAAACTGGAAGTTTTGGCCAGTTGGCTTTGGCCGTGGCCAAGCCTGAGAGGGTGGTGGAGGTAATAACCACATCGAAGCCATCTTCCACCAGTTTTTTAACTAGCTCTCGAGCCGACAGTACCTCGCCTAAACTTAAGGCCCAGACCCAAACCCTCTTTTGGCCGCTTAATTTGGGTAGGACCTTACCTGGCCCAATGAACCGGGCCCGGAGGTTTTTGAGGTAAACTCGGTTAAAAAGCCCTCTAATCAGCCAGTATGGTGTGGCCAGGCAAAAAGCTAGGGTATAGATAACGGTATAGAAAGTGCGCATACTGGTTGGGTCGCCGCCTTAATTGTTGCTCTCAATGAAAAGGAAGGGCTAAGTTCCCTTAAGCCATTTTAGAGGCAGTAAAATTTAATCCAGCCTCTTAATTATACATCAAAATGGTGACGGGCGGGAAGATTCTTTTCTAAGTTCCAAGCTTTTATTAGCTCAGAATTGGCGCAAGAAACGCAGATCGCCATCGTAAAATTTATGAATGTCGTTTAAGCCATACTTGAGCATGGCCACGCGTTCAACGCCCATGCCAAAGGCAAAGCCGCTGACGATGGAGGGGTCGTAGCCCACAAACCGGTAGAGGGCCGGATCGACCATGCCGCTACCTAGAATTTCTAGCCAGCCCGAGCCTTTGCACAATCGGCAGCCGTGGCCGCCGCAGATAACGCAGGCAATATCGACTTCAGCTGAGGGTTCGGTGAAGGGAAAAAAACTTGGACGAAGGCGGATTTTGGTGTCAGGCGAGAAAAAGGAGGTGACAAAGGCCGTGAGCACGCCCTTAAGGTCGGCCATGGTAATGCCGTTATCAACGACTAGGCCCTCGACCTGATGAAACATAGGTAAATGGGAAACGTCGTCGTCACGGCGGTAGGTTTTGCCGGGGGCCACCACCCAAACAGGCGGTTTGGTCCGCTCCATGGTCCTTATCTGGACCGGGGAGGTGTGGGTGCGCAGTAAGAGCTTATCGGCCAGAAAAAAAGTTTCCTGCATGTCCCTTGAGGGGTGGTCAGCCGGAAAGTTTAGGGCCTCAAAATTGTAGTAATCGGTCTCCACCTCCGGGCCCTCGACGATGGAGAAGCCCAGTTTAGCGAAGATATCGCAGATGTCCTTCATCGTCCGGGTGATGATGTGCCGGTGACCTAAGACTGGTTTGCGGCCAGGTAAGGTTACGTCTAAGCCGTCTTGCGTCTCGATTTGGGAGTCCAAAGATTCTAGGGCCTCTTTGTAGGCTCGGGTAATCTCATCTTTGATTTTGTTGATGGCTTGCCCTGCCGCAGGTCTTTGATCTTTGGGTAGGACCCCAACCTTG
>JAITJB010000018.1 GCA_031279155.1 Deltaproteobacteria bacterium
ACATCAACAATTACAAGATGTTAAAAGTCTAAAAAAATATAATTATGACAATAATTCAATTAGTATTAGCTGTTATAGACCTTTTTGTAAGCAAAATATTTATTTTAATCGATCTTTAATTTGCCGTTTATATTTAATGCCAAAACTATTCCCAACCCAAAATCATGAAAATATGGTTATATGTGTTCCTGGACCTGGTGGGAAAAAAGATTTTATGCCATTAATTGTAGATTGCATACCTGATTTGCATTTTAATGGAGATTCTCAATGTTTTCCTCGTTATTATTACGAAGAAGCCACTCAAACCCAAAATCGTCTTTTCGGATCTAAAGATACCGTCGGCGGCTACACCCGGCGCGACGCCATCACTGACTATATTCTCAAGGAATGTCAAAGCCAATACGGCCCCAAGATTACTAAAGACGATATCTTTTACTACGTTTACGGCCTTCTTCACTCCGAAGACTACCGGACCGCTTTTTCAGCTGATCTTAAAAAATCGCTTCCCAGGATTCCTTTGGTATCTGGCGGGTTTGAAGATTTTCAGATCTTCGCTAAAGCTGGCCGCGATCTAGCTAAGCTCCATCTTAACTATGAAACCGTCAAGCCTTACGACAAGGTTACCATAACCGGCGAGGACAAAGGCAACTTCACGGTGACCAAAATGCGCTTTGAAAATAAAAGCGACAAATCGGTCATCAATTACAATCATGCCGTCAAAATCGCCAATATCCCCTTGGAAGCCTACGACTACGTGGTCAATGGCCGTTCGGCCATTGAGTGGATACTAGATCGCTACCAGGTTAAGATTGATAAAGACAGCGGTATCAAAAATGACCCCAATGATTGGGCAACTGAACACAATCAGCCAAGGTATATCTTGGACCTTTTGCTCAGAATCATTACGGTCAGCTTAGAGACCATGAAAATCGTGAGTAGCCTACCGACAATTGATTTTAACGCTTAATAGTAACCGATACCATAACAAGACTTCAACAAGACTACATCTTCCCCTTTTCTGTCGGCTGGAATCTACTTCCGTCATGAGGCTCATTTGTCTAGACGCTTCTTCCTGTCTGGAAACTGCTTTAGTCTAGACGCTCACACGCCTGATCGCTTCTTCGATCTCATGGCCGATGACCTTGGCTCTGACGCTAACCCTCACAGGCTCGCCAACCAGGCCGAGATTTTAAATTTTATTTATTACTTTCAACTAGTTAAACCGCAACCTCCCGGCCATTGGCGCCATTATTCTTACCTGGCTTTTGACAATAAAAATATAGGAAAAATCAATACTAAACCCTTGCTAATTTTTCTTTATGATGTATAATTACCATTTCAGCCTCAAACAGGGGTTTTGACACCTGAGGCGCCATTGAGGACACACAGTGTAACGTGTTGATATTAACCAGAAAAATAGGCGAGACCGTCACAATCGGTGACGACATCAAAATTCAAGTGGTCGACGTCAGGGGTCGTCAGGTCCGGTTAGGCATCACCGCGCCCTCGGAATGGTCTGTCCACCGTGAGGAAATTTTTCTGCGCATCCACCAACAAAATCTTGAGTCAATGTCAACTCTTACCACCGATCTTGAGAGCGCTGTCCGCCTGTTTGGTGAAAAAAATTCTGAGGACGATTCCCAATGAGCGAACGGCCTACCTCAGGGGAAAATCCCGCCCAGATGATCAAGATAGATACCCAAAGATTTGGGCCCATGGAGTTCCCTGAGCAATCGATAATTACGGTGCTGGAAGGGATCATCGGTTTTCCCACTCTGGTCAAGTATGTCTTAATACAAAGACCCAACGACGCCCCCTTTTACTGGCTCCAGAGTGTCGATGACCCGACCATGGCCCTGGTCCTAGTAAACCCTGTTCTTTTCAAGGCCGACTACAACCCGCGCCTCCCGGAGAGCCTTAGCGGCCAACTCCTAGCCAACGATGGCGACATCACCCTCTTTGCCATTGTCACCATCCCCCCTGGCCGGCCCCAAGAAATGACGGCCAACTTGCTTGGCCCCCTAGCCATCAATCCCAAAAGCCGCCTAGCTCGCCAGGTTGTTTTGGATGACAGCCTCTATACCCACCGCCAACCCATCATCCCGGCACGTGGCTAACTGGTCGGCGCTTCAGGCCCAATCGTGACCAACCAGGCGACCTCATTGATAGCCCAATACGGAAAATACTTAGCCGTTCGGGCCCGTTCTCCCCACACCTGTCGGGCATATTTGGGGGATCTTAGGCTTTACGCTGATTTTCTCAAAGCCCGCAATCTTGAGCTAACGCAGGCCACACGCAGGGAAATTCGGGACTTCGTCTTTAGCTTGAGAAAATCGCGGAACAATTCCTCTATCAATAGAACGCTTTCAACCCTTAGATCTTTTTACAGTTACCTGATTGATAACTCTGAGGCTTCAAACAACCCTGCGGCCTCGGTACGTGGTCCCAAGCTCCCGGCCTTAAAGCCGATGTTTTTATCTCAATCAGATACCTTTAACCTTTTAGAAGATCGTAGTTTAGAAGACCAAAGTTTAAAAGATCAGAATTTAGAAGCTCATAATTTAAAAGATCATAGTATAAAAGATTATAGTAATGCTAGGACTTTTTCCGATTGCCATCAAACCGACCAACAAAGTTCAAAACCCCCTAAGGCCGAAACGCCCCTCAGCCGCGCCATGTTGGCCCGCGACCAAGCCGTTTTGGAGCTCTTATACTCCTCAGGCCTTCGCGTAGGCGAATTGGTGGCCTTAGATTTAGGCGATCTGGACCGCCGAAATTCCAGGGTCATAGTTCGGCACGGTAAGGGCGGTAAAGACCGCTTAGTTCCGGTGGGCCTACCTGCCTTAAAAGCCTTAGATAGCTGGCTTAAATTGCGGGGGAGCGTCTATAGGAAGCTATCTAAGGATTCAGAGGCCTTATTTTTGGGCCAGCACGGCCAAAGACTTTGGGATCGTCAGGTCCGCCGGATCCTAACTAAACGGGCTAGAAATTGCGGAGTCGATCCCCGCATCAGCCCCCACGGCCTAAGGCACAGCTTCGCTACCCACTTACTTACGGCCGGCGCCGATCTTAAGGCCATCCAAGAAATGCTAGGACATTCTTCTTTGGCGGTTACCCAACGTTACACTCACCTGGATCTGGATAAACTCCGCCTGGCCTACCAGGCCCATCCCAGAGCCCTTGACAATAACTCCAATAAAGACTTACTTTAAGGTCTTTTCGAAGGAATAAAATTGTTAGATCCTTTTCACGCCACAACTATTATTTCCGTCCGCCACAACGGTCAAGTCGCTGTCTGCGGCGACGGCCAGGTGACCATAGGTCATACGGTGGCCAAAAATAGCGCCAAAAAGGTCAGAAAAGTCAATCAAGGCCGCGTGCTCTGTGGCTTCGCCGGCACGGCCAGCGACGCTTTTACCATTATGGAATTATTCGAGCAGCACTTAGAAAAATATCCCTCTAATCTACCTAAGGCCTGCGTAGAGCTGGCCAAGGAGTGGCGGCTTGACCGGCGCTTCCGCCGCTTAGAGGCCGTTTTGATAGCCTCAGACGCCTCTGAAACCTTCCAAATTTCTGGAAGCGGCGACGTCTTAACACCCGACGATAACGTCATGGCAATTGGCAGCGGCGGCGTCTACGCCTTAGCTGCGGCCCGGGCCTTAATTAGGCACGCGCCTAAGCTTAAAGCTGACCAAATCGCCCAGGAATCTATGAAAATTGCAGCTGAAATCTGCCTGTACACTAACGACAATCTGACGTTAGAAGTCTTGGATTCCAAATAATAATCTCGTCTAGCTTTGGCTAGCAACGGCCAGCCAGACCTTGCCAAGGCTTGCAACGGCCAGCCAGAGCTTATAAAGGCTAGCCAAAGCTTATTAAGGCTTGCCTAAAATTGCAACACCTTGCCAAAGCTTGCATGCTTTTGCCATCAATTGCCAGAACTTGCTAGCAATCTAAGACCAACTGGCCCAAGGTCCAATTGGTCCCCCATAATCCCTAACCTTGTAAGGAGACGCTTTTTAGCGACCACCAAAACATGAGTACAGCTAAGACAACTAAGACCAAAAACCAACCACCCGCCGAGACCCCACCCGTAACCGGCGGACTAGATATGACCCCCAAGCAGATCGTAGCCGAGCTCGACCGCTACATAATTGGTCAATCAGAGGCTAAACGAGCCGTGGCCATCGCCTTAAGGAGCCGCTACAGGCGCCTTTTGGCGCCTCAAAGCATGCGCGAGGAGATAACCCCTAAAAATATTCTCATGAGCGGCCCCACTGGTTGCGGTAAAACCGAGATCGCTAGAAGGCTGGCTAAGCTCACCAACTCGCCCTTTGTCAGGGTCGAGGCTTCTTCCTTTACCGAGGTTGGCTACATGGGCCGCGACGTGGAAAGTATCATCCGCGATCTCTTGGAAGCCTCCATTACCATGGTCACCAAGGAACAACACGAGCGCAATAAAGAATCCATCGAAAGAGCCGCCGAAGAAAAGCTCATCACTTTACTTCTGCCGGGCTTCGCCAAATACTCTGGCGGTCCGCCTTCGGCTAAACCCCATGATTCTACTAGAGAAAAACTGCGTAAACTTTTAAAAGAGGGTAAGCTCGATAAAGCCACCGTGGAAGTTGAGGTGGAAAGTAAGCCCAACATCCCGGTCATGATGGCTGGCTCAAATTTTGAGGATTTTGAGAGATCCATGGCCGATACTCTCAATACCTTTTTTCCCAAAAAGTCCTCCAAAAAGAAGATGACCACCGACGAGGCCTTAAAGTTTTTGGCCTCCAGAGAAGCCGAACGGGTCCTAGACGAGGGGGCCATATTAGAGGAAGCCAAAAAGCGCTGCGAGCAGCAGGGCATAGTCTTCATCGATGAGATCGATAAAGTCATCAGTCACCGCCTGCCCGGCGGTTCTCGTACCGATGTCAGCGGCGAGGGCGTCCAAAGAGATTTATTACCCATAGTTGAGGGCACAGTCGTTCCTCACCGCCGTTCGGGCGGCATCAAGACCGACCACATCCTCTTTATCTGCGCCGGAGCGTTCCACGGATCTACCCCTAGCGAACTTATGCCGGAATTTCAGGGGCGCTTTCCGATTAGAGTTGAGCTCACGCCCCTATCGAAAGCCGATTTCCAGCGCGTTTTAACTGAACCCTCAAACTCCTTAATCAGCCAGTACCAAACCATGCTGGCCACCGAAAACGTGGAATTGTGCTTCACCGATGAAGCCATCGAGTGCATGGCTTCCATCGCCCACTCGGTCAATGAGACCAACGAGAACATCGGGGCCCGACGACTTTACACCATCATGGAGTGCTTACTAGAAGACGTTTCCTTTGAGGCCTCCGACATTGGCCCCACCAAGGTGGTCATTACCCCCAAGTACGTCAAAGAGCGTCTCGACAAGGTGGCCAAGGACGAGGATCTGCGCAAGTTTATCCTCTAAGCCCCATTTAGTTTTCTGGCTTTTACAATTGGATTTTCCTTATGATCAATGAATCACGAGCTGACCTCTTAGTTGAGGCCTTACCATACATCAAAAACTACCAGGGTTCGACCCTGGTCATCAAGTACGGAGGCCACGCCATGGTCGACGAGTCGCTGCGCGACCGTTTCGCCCAAGACGTGGCTTTACTGCGCTTTGTGGGCTTTAACCCGGTTGTCGTTCACGGCGGCGGCCCCCAAATCGATGAGTTACTAAAAAAACTAAAGATCGATTTTCACTTTGTCGAGGGCCAGCGCTTCACCGATGAGGCCACCATGGACGTGGTGGAAATGGTTCTTTGCGGGAAAATCGGTAAAGATATCGTCAGCCGCATAACCCGAGCCGGCGGCGGGGCCATCGGCCTATCTGGCAAAGACGCCGGCTTAATTAAAGCCGTCCGCAAAAGGCTAACCAAAAAGGGCCCCAAAACCGATCTGCCGCCTGAGATCATAGATATTGGTTTGGTGGGGGAACCGGCCAAGATAAACGTCGATCTTATCAAGCACTTAACTAGCGGCGGTTTTATCCCGGTCATTGCCCCCATTGGTATCGATGACCAGGGAGTAACTTACAACATCAACGCCGATAGCGTGGCCTCAGCTGTGGCCGTGGCCTTATCGGCGGCCAGATTAATACTTCTAACCGACGTCCCGGGCGTCTTAGATCCAAGCGGCGTACTTTTTGAAAGACTTAGCGAATCGCAAATAAGCGATCTTAAGCGCTCAGGCGGCATTACCGGCGGCATGCTGCCCAAACTTGACTGCTGCCTTGCGGCCCTCAAAGGCGGGTGCAAGAACGCCTCCATTATTGACGGGCGAGTTCCCCACTCCCTATTACTTGAGATATTTACCGATCAAGGCTGCGGCACAGAAATTTCCTTGGCCTCTGGAGCTAGCGAAAAAAACCTAGTTGAACTAAAATATTAAAATCACAATCTATCATCTTTGGCCAAGACCTGCGGTTGTATTAATATGCCCTTGGCCGCGAGATAATTTACCCAGCGTTTTTTGGGAGAATCCCCTTTATCATGACCTTATCAACTAAAGAAATAATAGCCTTAGGCGAAAAACACCTCTTAGGTAATGTAACCAGGATCCCCTTGGCCCTGGTTCGCGGCCAAGGCACCAAGGTCTGGGACGCTGAAGGCAAAGAGTATTTAGACTTTATTGCCGGCATCGCCACCTGCGCCTTTGGGCACTCTCCGCCCTTTGCCGCCAAGGTCATCGCCGAACAGGCGACCATTTTATGGCATGTCTCAAACCTCTTTTGGAATGAGCCCATGGTCCGCTTAGCCGAGAAGCTGACTAAGGTTTCCGGCTTAGATCGGGCCTTTTTTTGTAATTCCGGGGCCGAAGCCAACGAGGGGGCCATAAAGATGGCCCGTAAGTACTCTCTTGAGCGCTTTGGCTCAGGCCGTCACACCATAATCGCGGCCAATAACTCCTTCCACGGTCGGACCATGGGAGCCCTCTCAGCTACCGGTCAAGAAACGTTAAGGGCGCCATTTGAGCCCTTGGTCCCAGGCTTTACCTTTGTCCCCTACGGCGACTTTGAGGCCTTAGAAAAAAGCTTAGACAAAAGCGTCTGCGCCGTCATCTTAGAGCCCGTCCAAGGCGAGGGCGGGGTCGTGGTCCCGCCGATGGGCTACTTAAAAGCCGTATCTGACGTCTGCCGGAAAAATTCTATCTTGCTTATTTTAGATGAAATCCAAACCGGCTTAGGTCGTACGGGTCTAGAATTTGCTTTCAAGCACTTTGACCTTAAGCCCGATATCATCACCTTAGGTAAAGCCCTAGGCTGCGGCTACCCGGCCGGGGCCCTTGTGGCCGACGCCCTCCCGGCTTCGGCCTTAACGCCGGGCTCCCACTCTACGACCTTGGGCGGCGCGCCCCTGGCCATGGCCTTGGGCTTGGAGTTAGTCAATAACATCGTAGAGCCTACGTTTCTAGCTGAAGTCCGCCAAAAGGGAAAGTACTTTTTAGACGGCCTAAAAAAATTGGCTGAAAAAATCCCGGTCTTAAAAGACGCTCGCGGCTTAGGCCTGATGCTCGGCGCCAGCTTAACCAAGCCGGCTGGACCAGTAGCCAACAATCTCCGCGACCACGGTTTTTTGGTCAACGCCACGGCCACCACGGTCTTAAGGTTTGTGCCGCCTCTTACGGTCAGCTTAAAGGAAATCGACCTACTCCTTGAGGCTTTAGAGGCCGCCCTTAAAGAAGTCTATCCGGAGGAAACATGCTAAAGCACTTCATAACCTTTAGGGATCTATCGGCTGACGAATGCGCCTTCATCTTCAGCCGCACGGCCAAACTCAAAGCCGAACGCGCTCGCAATCAATACCTGCGCCCCCACCTAGGCGGTCGCTCGGTGGGCCTGTTTTTTTCTAAGCCTTCTACCCGGACCCGGGTCAGCTTTGAATGCGCCATTAACGAGTTGGGCGGGCATGCGGTAGTCTTAAATTTAAACGACACCCAATTTGCCCGAGGCGAGCCCTTGAGCCACTCTTCGAGGGTCTTATCTAGGTATCTCTCAGCCTTAGTTATCCGCACCTACGACCAAGAGGAACTCTTTACCTTGGCCAAATGGTCCTCCATTCCGGTGGTCAACGCCCTAACCGACCAGCAGCATCCCTGCCAGGTGCTGACCGATATCTTTACCTTTACCGAGCATCTAAATTCCAAGCCCTTAGAGGGGCAGTTGGTGGCTTGGG
>JAITJB010000077.1 GCA_031279155.1 Deltaproteobacteria bacterium
TATTATTTTATCAGTATAACAGATTACATGCTTAGAGAGTTTAGGAAAAATTCTGCCTGGGCAGGCCTTGAGTGTCATAAAATAGCCTCCTCATAAAAATACTTGGAGCACTTTATCGGTTTTAAGAGATATTACATATTAACAAGAAATAAAAAAAAGGACATTAATTTGTCCCATTTTTAACGATTATAATATAAGTTTTTACTTAAATAATAAAAACAGTTAGTCTAGATTTTTTTGAATAAGTATTCCATGCCCTTTAGATTATATCCTTATTTTTAAGAGCTTGATTTGTATTACTAGATTTTTGTGTATAACTGTGGCTAGGTGATTATTCGCGGCCAAAAAATAGTCAGGCTATTTGATAGGTTCAAGCGATCCTATTGACTAAACCCTAAAGATTAGGATAAAATAATAACTTATTTAAGTAAATACTCTAATAACAGTAGTATAAGCTGGATCAAGATTCTAGTGGACCTTATATTTTATCGTTCCCTAACTCTTGTTTAAAAATCTCGACTATTGCCTTACGTACCGCCTCAATTGAGGAACTTTTGGAACGCCAACCTAAAGAAGATAGTTTATCGACCGAATAGAGAAATTTTGGTATGTCGCCAACCCATCCCCGAGGCTCAGTACCATAGGCAATGGTGGCCTTGGGGCTGACGATTTCTACGGTAGATTCGGCGATCTGGGTTACCGAACACCCAGAATCGTCAGGTCCAATATTAAATACATTCATTTTTTCATTTGAGTTAGAAACAATAAAAATCATTGCCTCTAAGAGCTCATCAATATGAATATACAATTTTTTTTGGCTTCCATCTCCCAATACTTCAAGCCTATCAGGGGTAACTTTAAGCTTATTGATAAAATCAAAAATAACCCCGTGGGTGGCCGGAGTTCCCACAACGTTGGGGAAACGAAAAATCCAAACCCGCTCCAAATAACTTTCAGCGGAAGCGCTAAGTAGAGCCTCCGAGGCCAATTTCATCGCCCCGTAGTATGAAATTGGTAATAACGGCCCGGTGTTCTCGGTAAGTTTTTTTTCTGGACCATGATCGCCGTAAACCGCGTCGCTAGATGCGAAAGTGAACTTTTTTATCCCAAGTGGTCGAATGGCCTCTAAAATAGAAAACGTGGTCACAAATGTGTCGTTAAAATCAACGCTGGGTCGCTTGGTACCAGCCGGGATATCCGAATTAGCGGCCATATGCCAGACCATATCAACTGGATACTGTTGATGAAATTCTTTAACCACTAGCGCCGTTAAAGGGATATTAGCGATATCTATCTTTTGAAAATCAATATAGTTTTGGTCAGTTTGATACCGCAAGTATTCTTCTTTACCACGGCTTAGGTTGTCTAAAACAAGCACTCGTTCCTTTTGTTTAGTGAAATGAGCGCATAAATGGCTACCTATAAAACCAGCTCCACCCGTTAAAATTATTGACATATTCTCCCCTTTTCTATTTTTTAGTAGAAATTATTCCTATTACTAAATTACTGTAAATTTATTTAGTTTATTTAAATATTTCACTTGCTTTTAACAAAAATCAAGCCGATTAGCCCTGAGCGTCCGGGCCCGGTTTAGGCGCCCATTGAAGGCCAGATCTGGTACCCTAGAAACTTGCCTTTTAAACGGCCGCTAGGGGCTCTCACAGGGCTTCTAAGCCACTTGACCCTATATTAACGCTAGCGGGCTACCAAACCTGGCTACGGCCAAATTTGACCGTTTGTTGGGCTGGTCTAAATTTGTGTCTGAGGTTTTCAGTTTTTGAGTTAAAAAAAGGTCAAACCTTCCCGCCTCACCGCTAGTCCGTTTTGGCCGCATACGGCTACTCCACTTTTACAAAAAACCCCTCTCCTTTACGGAGAAGGGTTTTTTGTCGTTTGGCCAAAATGTCGCTTGGAGCGATTATTTTGACTTTTTTGGGGCCTTATCGGCTGCTTTTGGCGCTGGTTTATGTCCAACCAGCTTATGAAACTTTTCAACCTCGCCGGGGAGCATGGAGTAGGTATACTCCTGAGTTGGGAATTTTGAGGCCTTGACCTCCGCGACGTATTCGGAGATGGCGCTGGTAATGACCTGGGCGACGTTAGCGTATTTTTTCACGAACTTGGGCGTAAAGGCCTGGAACTGGCCAATCAGATCGGAAATGATCAGTAACTGACCGTCGCAGGGCAGTCCGCCACCTATGGCCAGGACAGGGATGGATAGCCTTTGGTGAATGACCTCGGTCACCTCCGGGGGGATCGCCTCGACTAAAAGCATCCTGGCGCCGGCTTTTTCCACGGCCAAGGCGTCTTCCAAGGTGAGTTTGGCCGCGTCGGCGGTCCGGCCTTGGGCCTTATGGCCACCCAATTGGCCCGAGGATTGGGGAGTTAGACCGATATGACCAATAACCACGATCCCGGCGTCGGAGATGGCCTTAATGCGGTCAACTATGCGGACACCGCCTTCGAGCTTTACGGCATCCACGTCGGCCTTTTTTAAAAAAAGACCGGCGTTTAAGACGGCCTCAGCGTCGCTAATCTGATAGCTCAAAAAAGGCATGTCCCCGACCAAAAAAACGTCCGGGGCCCCGCGGCGCACGGCCTCGGTGTGGACCAAACATTGATCCATGGTCACCGGGACGGTGCCATTATAGCCGTAAACGCACATGCCAAGGCTATCGCCAACCAAGATCATGTCCATCCCAGCCGCCTGACAAAACTGCGCCGACGGGAAATCATATGAGGTCAGCCAAGCGATCTTCTCGCCCTTGGCCTTCATTTGGTAGAGATCGGTCAGAGTTTTTCTGGGCATTGTATCTCCTTTAAATAATTGATTGAATTTAAAATCAAGTTATGGAAAATCTTTTTTGGCCAAGACTTTTCTTGATTATGAAAAAACCAAAAAAATTTTAGCGAAGCTAAGATTAAGATTCGCCGCGGTTAGACTTGGCCAAGGGTGAATCGTTCTTAATGAGGTTTAAAATCCTGGCGGCTGAGCAAGCGGCGCCATAGCCGTTGTCTATGTTAAACACGGCCACGCCTGGAGAGCAGCTTATTAACATGCTGGCCAAAGCGCTTTCGCCTTGACGGGCAAGCCCGTAACCTACCGAGGTGGGAACGGCCAAAACCGGTTTTGGGGTAAGCCCTCCCAATACCGAGGCCAAGGCGGCGTCCAGACCAGCCACGACTATGACCACCTGATGAGAATTGATCTCTTCCAAGGCCCCGGCCAGTCGCCAAAGTCCGGCAACCCCACTGTCTTCAAATAAACCATACTCAAAGCCAAGATAATCCAAGGTCCTGGCCGCCTCTCTGGCGACCTGGGCGTCAGCCGTGCCCCCAGAGACAATGGCTACCTTACCCGAGACCTCGGCCGGTGGGCATTTTTCACCCCAAGCGGTCTTGGAAACAGGATCATAGTCATAAACTTCTTTAAGTGAATCATCAAGTGAGTTAAATATGGAAGGCTCAAGTCTCGTAAAAAGAACAGGCCTCCCCTGCCCTCGTCCAAATAAAACCAATAAATCTCTTAAACTTGAGACGGGTTTTCCTTGACAAAAAACGGCTTCTGGGAGGCCTATGCGCGCCCTTCTGGCATGATCAAAAAGAACGCCTGGGCTTATAGGATCAAGTGGCATATATTTCGCTTGTCACCGAGGGGACAAAAAACTTCCAGCTTCGAGGGAGGTCAAAAAACCCGGTAACGTCTAGCCAAAAATAAATTTGTACGGGTTACGGCAGATGCCTATTTAAGTGTGGGATAGATTGGAAATTGTTGGATAAAATCCTCAACCCTCATCCTGATTTTTTTTAGCTTATTTTCATCGCCAATAAAACGAAGAGCTTCGATGATAAAATCACTGACGACATCAATATCGGCCTCAAGGAGACCGCGGGTAGTTAAGGCCGCGGTTCCCAACCTTAGGCCAGAAGCGATGGTGAAGCGTTCTTTCTCAAAGGGAACGGCGTTTTTATTGGAGGTGATCCCGGCCATATCCAAGGCTATCTGGGCGGCCTGACCGGTAATGCCCGATGGCCTTAAATCGATTAGAATCAAGTGAGTGTCGGTACCCCCGGAAACCAAGCGGTATCCAGCGTCGGCCATGTTAAAGCCCAAACGCTGACAATTTTTTACGACTTGTTTCTGGTAATCAATGAAATCTGGCTCCA
Source organism: Deltaproteobacteria bacterium (assembly GCA_031279155.1). Lineage (GTDB taxonomy): Bacteria > Desulfobacterota > Desulfarculia > Adiutricales > Adiutricaceae > JAISWF01. The sequence continues at coordinate 4,168 of JAITJB010000077.1, forward strand.
AAGCCTCCCCTAAGGCCACCGCTTTGGCGACTATGACGTGAAGAAGCGGGCCCCCTTGGATTCCAGGAAAAATTTGCTCGTCAATGGCTTTGCCAAGAATTTTACGGCACAAGATCATGCCGCCCCTTGGGCCCCGCAGGGTTTTATGGGTGGTGGTGGTCACGATATCGGCGTAAGGAATCGGTGAAGGGAAAAGCCCCGCCGCCACTAGTCCCGAAAAATGGGCCATATCGACCATAAGATAGGCCCCACACCTATTGGCCACTTCCCTAAACTTGGGAAAATCTATGATCCTTGGATAAGCCGAAGCGCCGGCCACGATCACATTGGGTTTTTCCCTTTCGGCGATCTCGGCCAGAGCCTCGTAATCGATGTACTCTGTATCTTTCCTCACTCCGTAAAAAACGGTCTTAAATAGTTTTCCGGAAAAACTCACCGAGGCGCCATGAGTCAAATGACCGCCATGGGCCAGATCCATGCCTAAAATCGTGTCCCCAGGCTTTAATATAGAAAAATAAGAGGCCATGTTGGCCGAGGAGCCGCAGTGAGGTTGAACGTTGGCGTGCTCGGCGCCAAAAAGTTTTCTGGCTCTGGCCTGGGTCAAAATCTCCAGATCATCGGCGTTCTCGCAGCCCCCATAATACCGATGATCCGGGTATCCTTCGGCATATTTATTTGTAAATATGCTGGAACAAGCCGTCAAAACCGCTTCGGAAACGTAATTTTCTGAAGCGATCATCTGTAATTTATTTCTCTGTCTGGCCAGTTCCTTACTCAAGATCTGGTTTAGCTGAGTATCTTGCGAGAGATCGTGATGCTTGGACATGCCTTACCCTAAATTGACGCGGTCAATATTCTCAAACACATAAAAGAAATTTGAGATCAAAAAAAGTTAACACTTAAACGAGTTAAAAAGACAAATAGGCTCTAAAATTAAGATCTTTTAGTTCCATAGATGTCTTCAAAAAGATTGATTCTCTCTTGATGTCTACCCGCTTCAAAGCCAGTGGTCAAAAAAGTTTTCAAAATCGCTAAAGCTAAACTCGGGCCTATGGTCCTTTGACCTATAGTTAAAATATTGGCGTCATTGTGGCCCCTGGCCATGACGGCCACAAGCTCGGTAGGACAGTTAGCCGCCCTAACCCCCATAAAACGGTTAGCCACCATGGCCATGCCAACCCCGGTCCCGCAAATCAAAACCCCGAAACGGGCTTGCCCGTCTTGGATTAGCTTAGCGACCTTAATGGCCACGTCGGGATAGTTTGCCTTTTCCACGTCAGGGGCAACTCCCACGTCCAGGACCTTTACCTTCATCCCGGCAAGGTGTTTTAAAAAGAGTTCTTTATGCTCTCGCCCGGCATGGTCGCAGCCAATGGCCACAATGACATCACCCTTTTCAGGGTCTAAAGAATCAGGCATATAAAAAAACTTTTCGCCTAAAGCAGAAAAAATTACCAAAATCCGTAAAGCTTACCCAATCCCCAGACCTGGCCATAAACTTCCCAAATTGGGCTTTGACGGGGTTTGAATGGTTTTTCAAGGTAAACATAGGGTCAAGGGATTTGAAGCGCCGTGAGACCCCATATGGGCCGTTTAAACGGGAAAATCACTCCCACCAGATATAGCCGATAAGCGCCGTCATAAACCAAGCGAAAACGAAAACTAGTCTATAGACTTGTAATCGTAAGAATCTCCCTCAGACTTGGTGACCCGCCCAATTCCAGGGAACGGCAGATGAGCTCCGGCCACCACAAGGCTTTTTTCAGCCGTCTGGGCGAAAATTCTTTTTCTAACCTCAACGCCTTTGGATTTATCCACATCATAGCGCATGGTAGCTTCAGGATATTTGAACTGGACGTAAGCGATATGAACGACGTCACCCCAGGCAAGAAAATCTTCATCCCCGCCTTCAAACAAAAACCCAACATGTCCAGGGGTATGACCATAAAGTTCGACCACCTGGACGCCAGGCAATACCTCAGAACCAGGGGAAAAAAGTTTATAGCGCTCAGAACTTTCGTAAGGACTTAGGCACTTTTGGGCTTCCTCGCCTCGGTTTTCGCTACCAAGCCAATACTTATCTTCGGCGATAGAACCGTAAACGGTCGCGTTTGGGAAGGCCGCTTTGCCAGCTTCATCAATAAGCCCCCTTATATGATCCCCATGGTAATGGGTTAAAAGAACGACTTTAATGTCCTCGGGAGCGATGCCAGCCGCGGCTAAATTTTTCATGAGATTGGCCGCTGGACCGTTTCCGGTATCGACCAAAACCTTACCTGAAGGCAAATCAACGACAAAAGCGTTTACGAATGATGGAAAAGAGTTGCCCTCACTACCCGCTTTGACCGCCTCCGGTTTAATTTGAGTTTCCTCAAGGCCACCCAATAGGTCAAAACCCATCTGACCCGTGGCGTCAGAAATGGCCGTGACATCTAGATTTCCTATCTTGGTTTTATAAAAACCAGCGCTTTGGGCCAAAGCCAGTCCGGAGGTTAAAACCAGGGACATGACAAAGGCCAGGCCCGCAATAAGCATGAAACAAACTTGATAGCTCTTCATGACTTCACCTTTAACGCCGTCATGACTCTAAAATCATTAAAGCGAAGAACAAAAGCGCCAAGAAACAAGAAAGAAAGACATTCAATCCAACGATATCAAGAAAATAAATTCAAGAGGATTAAATGATAGAGAAAAAAATTGTTTTTTAAAGTGATTAACTTGAAAAACCGATAATGCTTTTCAGAAGATGGTGATTCAGAAAATTTTTAGGGAAAATTTAAATCATGCCAAGATTCTGGGTGATTATTGTTAAAAATCAATCCCAGGCCCCAACCTTACCCATAATTAGAACTCCATTGGTACCGCCAAAGCCAAAGGAATTACTCATGGCCGCTTTTAGGTCAGCCTTTCTGGATTTGTGAGGAACGTAATCAAGATCGCATAGGGGGTCGGGATTGTCGAGGTTGACGGTCGGCGGTATAACGCCTTCATGGATGGCCAAGGCCAAAAAAGCCGACTCAATCCCCCCGGCTCCGCCCAGAAGGTGACCGGTCATGGATTTAGTGGAACTGATGGGTATTTCGTGAGCCAGAGAGCCAAAAACTTTTTTCATGGCAAAAGTCTCGGCTTGATCGTTTAAGCCAGTCGAGGTTCCGTGAGCGTTTACGTAACCAATATCTTTTAAGGAGAGATTTCTGGGAGCGGCGTCGTTTAAGGCGTTTGTCATGGCCAAGACCGCTCCGCGCCCGTCATCTGGCGGAGCGGTAAAATGAAAGGCGTCGCAGCTGGCCCCGAATCCCAAAACTTCGGCGTAGATCCTGGCCCCGCGATTTAAGGCTCTACTCCACTCCTCAAGAATCAAAATTCCAGCGCCCTCCCCAACCACGAAACCGTCACGATCTTTATCGAAAGGCCGGCTGGCCTTGGTGGGTTCCTGGTTTCTGGTGGAGATGGCCTTTATGGCGTTAAAGCCTGAAATAGCCAAGGGAGTGATGACCGACTCGGTTCCGCCGGTAACCATGAGATCATAGTCATAATCCCGAATTAACTGAGCGGCCTGGCCCACGGCGTGAGTGCCGGCGGCGCATGCCGTGGCCGTCAGTATGTTTGGCCCCAATAAACCAAGCTCAATGGCCACCTGCCCCGCGGCCATGTTACCGATCATCATGGGAATAAAAAAAGCGCTGATGCGATCCGGTCTTCCGGCGACAATTTGGGAGTGGTTATCCTCCATTGACTTAAGACCACCCAAACCGCAACCCAATACGCAGCCTGACTTTTCGCCAGAAACCTCGGTTAACCCGCTATCGGAAACGGCCATTTTAGAGGCCGCCACGGCGTACTGGATGAAAAGTTCCAACCGTTTGGCGGCTTTTCTTTCCATGTAATTTTCGGCGACAAAGCCTTTGACTTCGGCGGCAATGGTGGTTTTATAGCCCTGGGTATCAAAACGGGTAATGGGGGCAACGCCGCTTTGACCCGCCTTAATGGCCTCCCAGGTCTCATTTAAACCAATGCCCACCGGGGTCACCAGACCGATTCCGGTCACGGCAACGCGTCTGGGGTTTTGGGATCGCTCGGCCCACTCCCTCTCAGTAGCGGTTATTGTTTGTAAGAGTTAATGAAATTGACGACATCTTGGACGGTCTTAATATCCTTTGAGGTCTCATCATTAATGTTTACATCAAACTTTTCCTGTATGGCCATAATTAGCTCGACCAAATCCAAGGAATCAGCACCCAGATCGTCTTGTAACGATGCCTCAGGAACCACTTCTGATTCATCGATGGACAGTTCGGTAGCCACCACTTTGATGACTTGGTTTAAAACATCATTGGACATTGGCACTCTCCTTGAAGTTCTGCCGAAAAAGAACGCTAAACCCATAATCTTATGGGCTCATAAATATATATTAGCGCTTTAGTATCTATTTATTTAACAGAAAACCTAAATATGTCTTACCATGAGCTGGTTTACATATAAAGGCCACCGTTTACCTGGATGGTTTGGCCGGTAATGTAATCGGCCGCGTCGGAAGCCAGGAAGTGGACCGCTTCGGCCACATCCTTCGGGAGCCCCACCCGGCCCAAGGGGACACGGGCTAAAAGGGACTCCTTAACTTTTTCATCTAATTTCAAGGTCATGTCGGTTTCGATAAAGCCCGGGGCCACGGCGTTAACGGTCACCGCTCTGGGGGCCAGTTCCAGGGCCAGGGACTTAGTTCAACCACTCAAAGCGGCCTTGGAAGCCACGTAATTGACCTGCCCGGGATTGCCTGAAAAGGCGACCACGGAAGAAACGTTTATTATTCTCCCGTAACGCTGTTTCATCATGTACCTGGCCGCGGCCCGACACAAGTTAAAGGCTCCTTTAAGGTTTACGTCTATGACCTCGGAAAAATCTTGGTCACTCATGCGGACACAAAGCCCATCTCGCGTGATGCCGGCGTTATTGACCAAAACGTCCAAGCGACCATAGGACTTAATGATCTCGCTCACCGCTTCGGTAGCCTTTGGGGCATCGGAAACGGAAAAACGCTGAGCCTCAAATGTATGGCACAACGGCGTCAGTTCCTTTCCAAGATCCGACATGGTGGTTAGGTCAGACCCACTATGGGTAACCACCAAATCGGTATCCTTGGAGGCGAATCGATGGGCGATAGCTCGGCCAATCCCTCGACTGGCCCCGGTTATCAAAACAACCCTAATTCTTGACACTTAGTTACCACGGCCTATCCCGGCTGCGCCGGAGAGCTTTTTGAGGCTCATAGAATCATTGCCTTAAATCATCAACCGATGGGATTATTTTTTTCTCTTGCTTCTACGCTCTTTGGTAGCTTCTTTTTGTTGCTTTTTATCTTGCGCTTGTTGAGTATCCGGCTGCATTTTATCCTTTATTTCATCAGGGGCGAGAAAAAACTGCCGTCCTCGATACATGCCGCATTTGGGGCAAATATGGTGAGGCCTGACTGGGGCAGCGCATGACTGGCACTTGGCTAGAGTGGGGACCAAAGCCACGTAATGGGTACGCCGCAAACGGCCCTTCATTTTAGAGAGTCTTCTCTTGGGAACTGTCATTTTAAATCCAACGCCCCTAAGGTATAAACCAAAGAGGTTCCTTTCAAATTAACTTGACTTTATTTCAAGTATAATTGGTAGTATTTTCTATCCCGTATAATAACGAAATAGACAAATTAGTGTTTAGTGGGCTGCTGGGTTGGGCAATAACAAGTCCCTTCGTTTAAATTAGCACCACAACGTGGACACAACCCAGCGCAGTCTTCGCGACACAGGGCCTTATATGGAAAAGCCAACCAAAAAAACTCAGCCATTAGCGGAGCGAGATCAAAACTCTGACCATCTCGAATCATGATGGCGGCGTCATCTCCTTGTTGACCAAGATCCTGATCAGCGGCCACTGCCCTGAGGTCACTTTTTGCTGATTCAAGTAAATTAACTAAATCATCAAATTTATC
>JAITJB010000096.1 GCA_031279155.1 Deltaproteobacteria bacterium
AGAAGAGAAAGAATTAGGCTATAGGATAGAAGCGGCCAGCAAGAGATTAGGTGACACACTCTTAGACGATAACTGTTTAGCCAAAGCCGTAGAAATTTGCCTAAAATTGGGGGTTGACGGCCATCGCGGCGATCTAACAATTATAAAAACGGCCTTAACCATAGCTGCTTGGGAAAATAAGCCGGTAAACGAGACAATGCTTCTAACGGCAGCCGAATTAGCCTTGCCCCACCGGATGCGGCGTAAACCATTCCAAGATGTCGATTTTAACGTTAAAGAGCGTATTTTAGAAATGGGAGTTTAATTTGAAAATTAGTTATAAAAAATTATCCAAGGTTACTTAATTCTTGGTTGGCTACGTTTTTCCAAATGGGATCAGGTAGACCCTGCATAATCTCTAAAACGTTTCTTAATTGGGTTTGTAAGCCCATCCTTCGGTAAGCCCCGGCAATGGTATAAAGAGATTCGCCGCTAGCATCTGGGGGCCGGTTGGCTAAAGCTAGATCAAAATTTCGTTGAGCGTCGTTTTGCCGACCTAGTTCTTGGTAAACCTGGCCAACTTGGCTATATTTAGCGTAACGATCGGCCAGATTTTGTTGGGGATTAGGATCTCGACCTAAAAATTCTTCCATGGCGCCCGCCCAATCCTCAATTCGGCCCTCATCAAGATAAAGATTTAAGAGCATATCTTGGACGTCTTTTGTATTATCGAGTCCAGGATTTTGGACTATACCGCTTTCTAAAGTAGCTAAGGCTTGGCCCGTACGGCCAGCCGTCATTTCCATCCTGGTCTGATCTAAAAAGCTTTGGGCGAAATCAGGATGGTTGGGGTAGGTGGTCCTAAAGGTGTCGTAAAGGAGCGAGGCATCGTCGATACGACGCAGGTTAGTGGCTAAGGCAATCTCATCGAGTAAAACTTGGGGTTCTTCGGCGTGACCTGGATACTGGCGACGGAAGGCCTCTAAATCGTTATAGGCAGCCGTTAACATATTAGATGATGTCTCAATAGCCGCTAATTCCAAGATAACCTCAGCTCTATCAGGTCGATCAGGGTAGTTTTGGATATATCTGCGGTAGAGCTCTACAGCCGGTTCAACTAAATTTTCTTTTATTTCTCGCCTAGCCGTCAAAAGAGTTAGTTCGGGAATGCGTTCGTCTTGAGGGTAACGGTTTAAAAAATCGTTCCAATTGGCTAAGCCATCGCTTGAACGACCTATGGCAAATTTATCCCGGGCTTCTTCTAAGAGAAGGTCTGGTTGCCGATAGTCTTGGGGAAAAGTTTGACGAAAACGGCTAAGGAGGTTGAAGGCCTCGTCAGGTCGATTTTTTTTAATAAAATCACGGTACTGAATAACATAGCTTTCCATAGTCAGAGGGTCTTGGGGATAAAGGGCCCTAAGTTTTTCTAAGGTTTGGGAAGCTAAGTCAAGCCTATCTTCGAGTAAAAGTTTGCGGTATTGATCGATATAGGTTGCCGGTGTGGCCGGATCTGATGGATATTGTCTTTGAAAAAAAGCTAGGGCATTTAAGCTGTCTTGGAGGCGACCGTTAGCGTAGAGCTCATCGGCCCGATTTAATACCATATTGCGGCCTAAGATATTATTAGGGTAGATCTGACGGAAAAGTTCCTCGTAGCGGTAGGCGTCATCAAACATACCGGATTTGCGGGCGTCATTGATGGTGTCTAAAATGGTTTGAGCAACCCTGGCGTCTTCGGGATATTGGTTCCTAAAATCTGCTAAGCGATCCCAGGATTTATACATATTACCCAAACGGCGGTCTATTTTAGCTTGGGTTAGAAGGTACTCCGGGCTCAATTCATCGTCAGGATACTCGCTTCGGTAGGTATCCATCAGATCGGAGGCTTGTTGGTACTTTTTTTGATTAACCAAAGTGGTTATGGCGTCTGATAAGGCTAGTTGACTTATTTAGGTTAAAGGGGTAACTATGGGGTCATTACGGAAATTTAAAAGATCGTCTACCGTGCCATAAATACTTTGATTGGCCAAAATGCGGCCCACATCGGCGATTTTTTGTTCAACCCAATCTGAGGCTTCGGGAAATTCTTTAAAGGTGGACTTTAGTTGACTGAAGGCCTCCAAGGGTTTATCGGCCCTGAGGGCGGCTTCTACCAACTCCATTTGGTCGGCTAAGCGTTTTTCAGGGGAATTGGCCTCAATTTGTTTCCAGACGTTTAAAGCGTCTTCAACCCGGCCTTGATTTTGGTAGCTTTCGGCTAGTAGCCTTTGAAACCTAACTTGATCCGGGCCTTCGAGGAAAGAAAAATTTTCAGAATTAAGCCGATCGACTTGATCGTATTGACCTAACTCGTAGCGCTTTTGGGCTTCGTTGACCACGGCCCGGCTGAGGATGGGCTTGGCCTCATCCATCAAGACGCCCTTTGGGTATTTGAGAACAAGATCTCTAAGCCACCTGATAGCTTCACCATTTTCGCCGTCAGCGGCTTGAGCCTGGCCAATCTTGAGATAGGCTAATTGGAGTAATGGCGATTCGGAGGCTTGACCGATAATCTTATCGTACATCCTAACGGTTGCTTGACGAGCGCCGCGATCTAGAGCGTCAAAAACTTGTTCTGGCGAGAAAAAGGCTCGAAGGGCGCCCATATCGGCTAAGCGGATTTGACTTACCAGGCCGCCATCGCGGTCAGGGAAGCGGTCCTTAGCTATGTTAAAAAAGCTTATAGCATCATTGGGCCTGTTCATCGATTGGAGGGCGTTACCGATCCTAGCCAACATAACGTCGGCCTTTGGGTGATCAGGCATGAGGTTTAAGGCATGCTCCAAAAAGAGAACGGTTAGATCCGGCCGGTTAAGGTAGGAGTAACTATCGCCAATAGCGTAAAGCATATTGGGATATAATTGAAAGATAGCCGGATCAATATCTAAGACCTCGCGAAAAGTTTCGCAGGCCTGGCTGTAAAGCGTATCTTGATAATCGGCCATGCCGGACCGAGCTAAAGCCAGGCGCCCAAAAAGGCTTGAGTTACCTAAGGCTAGTAAGGGGGCAAGCGTCTGTTTGGCTTCTTGGTGGTGTCCTATGAGTAGGTCCATATCAGCCGCTCTTAAGATAGCAAGGGAACCGTAATGGTTGTTGGGGTATCTTTCGGCGCACAGCTTAAAAAAACCCGCAGCGTCAGTTCGAAAGTCCATCAAACGGTTAGCCTCACCGATCATAAAGGCCGCCCTAGGAGCGGTAAAACTATCGGGGAAGCTATCTAAAGCCATGCGCCAGTTATCGGTGGCGGCTTGAAAATTTTCAGGTAATCCTTTGGCAAAATAGGCGTCGCCCAGCAAAAACCAGGCCGGATCAGCAGAGGGATGGTCGGGGTAGTTAGTTTTAAAGGCGTTTAATTTTTCTATGCCTTCATCGAGGCGGCCTGAGCTCAAATCTATAATGGCTTTGGAGACCAGATCGGCTCCGGGATCATGACCAGAGGAATCAACGACAAAAAGCGATAAGCCTCTTACGACCTCGTTAAAAGAAAGAGGCTCGATTTGTTTTTTTTCTAACTGATCGTAGTTATCAAGGGGTTGTAGGGTAGAAGCATCGGTAGCTAGGTTTTTAAAGTCAAGGACGCAAGAGAAGCGATCGCGACTTAAAAAATGCCTGACTTCAAAACGGTTGGTGCTTAGTAGGACCCTAGCTGAGAGCCTTGGCCCATGCATCTGGACCGTAACTTCGGTGATTAAGCCGTCGGTTGGTCCGGTGGAAACGCCGCCATCCCCAACTTCGCCAAAGTCTAAATAGACGGTGTCAACGTCATCACGGCGGACAACCACATCGTTCACTTGGTCTTGGAAGGTAAAAACCAGACGGGTGTAATCGTCGGTAGTGCCTAAAGCGACCTTCTTAAGCTCGTTAGCGGCAGCTATGTTTGGATCAAAAAAAACAAATAGCCCAAATAAAAACCAGACCACCACCATTAGGCGCCAAAAGACGGCCACGGCAGGTAGTCTGGTTATTATTGAAAGGCGAGCTGTCATCCCGGCTTAAGCCTCCGGATTAAAATTATCCCCTTTTTTTATCGGCATTAAAGGCCATTTCATGAAATTTTATTTTTTGATCCAAGAAAAAAATAGAGCCTAAAGAAGCTTAAGGCTGTTTCTTAATAGCCAAAAGCAGGTCATAATCAATTTAATCTGACAAAAGACAGAGGGCAATCTGATAATTTCCTTGAGATTCTATGGGAAATAAAAGCAAGAATCTCAACCATTAGTATAACATCTAAAGAAAATTAATCAATACCCCGTTTTTTAAGTTTATCCAAAAAAGTGGTCCGGCTAAGTCCTAAGGCTTTGGCCGTCTGGTTTTTTACGCCGCCGTTGGCGGCCAAGGCGGCTCGGATCAGGCGGTCTTCGTATTGTCCGACCAGAGATGAAAGATCGACCCCTTGGGCTGGAAAATTAATTAACGGCTCGACAAATGGCGACAAAGAAATATCAAAAGAAGAAGCTTGGCTTTGGTCATACGTTGTTAGAGGCTCTGATTCAAGGTGACTTTCAGTGGCAACAGAACTGGTAGGTGGGCCAGTAGAGGGTCCAGAAGTGGGATCAGAAGAGGCGCCAGAAGGAAGATCAGGAGAGTCACTTAGAAGAGTAGAAAAATCTAGAAAAGTACTCTGGTCGCTTGTTTTAGTTTGAGCGTCTGCGTAAGTAGCAATAACTAATGGCTGGACCTTACCTTCAGTATCTTTTAATAGTCTTTGAGGTAAATCATCGATGGTTAGGATGGGACCATCAGCTAAAATAACCATCCTCTCCATGAGATTTTCCAGTTCTCTTATGTTGCCCGGCCAATGGTAGGCTTTAAGAACCGACATAACCTCCGGGGTTAAACTAGTTACCTTAGAGGCCCTCGTCTCTCTAAGTCTGGCTAAAAAGTAATCAACTAAAAGGGGGATATCGCCAGATCTAGCTCTTAAGGGCGGTATGGTCAGGGGGATGACATTTAAGCGGTAATATAAATCCTCGCGGAAACGGCCATCGTCTACAGCTTGCGTTAGATCGACATGGGTGGCCGTGATTATCCTTATGTCAACTGAGATGGTTTTGTCCCCGCCCACCTTTTCAAACTCATGCTCTTGGATGACGCGTAGGAGCTTTACTTGGAGCTTAGGGCTCATGTCGCCAATTTCATCTAAAAAAATAGTCCCGCCGTCAGCCATTTCAAAGCGGCCAGTGCGGTCGCGGATGGCGTTGGTGAAGGCGCCTTTTTCATGACCGAACAGTTCGGTTTCCAAAAGCTCTTCCGGAATGGCCCCGCAGTTAACCGGGATCAAGGGTTTAGTGGACCTTGGCGAGGTCTGGTGGATGTCCCGGGCGATAAGTTCTTTGCCCGTTCCGCTTTCACCGTGGATCATAACCGTTGAATCAGTGGCGGCCACCTTTTCGACAATGCGAAAGACCTTCATAAGAGAGGGATCGCGCCCAACTATGAAGCCGCCTGGGATACTTTGAGCCGGCTGATTTTGGCTTTCAAACGGATCTTTTTGCTTAATAGGAGCCGGCTGCGTTTTTACGGTAGCTAAATTACCCAAGACATTATTTAAGGCTCTGGAGAGGAGAAAGGGGTCTACTGGTAGATCCAGAAAATCAGCTAAGCCAGAGCGGTAAAAAGAGGTGACTGATTTTAGATCGTAGCCTGAGCCAAGGCCAATAACCTTGATGGTCGGGTCAATGGAAGAGAGAACGATATTAATTTTTTTGTCAGATTTTGTGCCCAATTCCGACAAATCCAAGATCAGTGCCCCGCCGCCGGCCTCAGTTAACCTGGAGACAGCCGACGCCATGGCCGTGGCCCTTTCGGAGGCGGCTCCCCGGTCATGACAAGCCTCACTTACGGTTTGGGCCAGCTTATCGTTATGAATTAAGAGGACTACAAGTTGGGACGTAGATGATGTCATCTCACCGCCTTGGATAATCTTGTGGGAGGGCTCTAAAGCCTCAAGATCTAGCTTGGCTATTAAAAAAATCTGACTTGGTTGACGTTGGTTGTTTCAGAGATTGGGGACATAATTAAACTAATCTATCATCTTACACCATAATAATAGACAACCCGGAAAATGACAATAAAAAATTGGTTTTTTTTGTTGGCCTCAGCTAAGCTTAACCTGGTTGGGAGAGAGGCAAAAATAAGGCTAGGCGACTAAAACCAAGGATTGGAGTAGGCTAAAAGCCATCCATAGGAGTTCTTGTATTGCCTGTTTTTTTTTGCCATAATGAATGGGACCGACTTTTGTTACAATTTCGGTGCCGGTGATAGGTTAACCCTTGGAGTATTATCAAGGTTTAACTTATCGAGCAATTGTGATTTAGCTCATGGGGGCTGAGATCTTTGAATATAGCCGTTAAAGCCGTTGCGGGCATTGGTCGGTTGACTTTAGATATAATCTTCCACCTAGGTCGTTACGGCATTCTTACGCTAAAGGCCGTTTTTGGCGCTTTCCTGCCGCCCTGGAGGCTTCGCGGCCTCTTTAGGCAAATGGAGCTGGTTGGCGTTGACTCCTTAATGGTCGTTATCCTCACAGGTCTTTTTACCGGAGGGGTTTTTACTCTCCAAATTATATATGGTTTTCAGCGCTTTTCAGCTGAAAGCATGGTCGGGCCCACGGTGGCCACGGCTATGACCCGCGAATTGGGTCCGGTTCTGACCGCTCTAATGGTTACTGGTCGCGTTGGCAGCGCCATGGCCGCAGAACTCTCGGCTATGAAGGTAACTGAACAGATGGACGCTCTGACGGTCATGGCCGCCGATCCTGTCCGCTATCTTTTAAGCCCAAGAATCTGGGCTGGAACATTGATGCTGCCCCTTTTAACGGCCATCGCTGACGCTGTCGGCGTGGTCGGTGGTTTTTTTGTGGCCCTAGGCCGAGGCCTAGATCCCGGGCAATTCGTTGGCCGTATCGAAGACATCGTGGTCATGGCCGATATTTTTAATGGCCTGATTAAATCGGCTTTCTTCGGCTTCATCTTGACTTCTGTTGGCTGCTATATGGGCTATTATACCAAGGGCGGGGCCGAAGGCGTGGGCCGCTCAACAACCATGGCCGTGGTCATTAGCTACGTTATTATTTTAGTTAGTGACTTTATGATGACAGCCATCATGTTCTAATTATGGCCGCCCCCTCCATAAAAATAGTCGATGTCGTTAAAACCTTTGATGGCGATAAGGTTTTAGATGGGGTTAGCCTAGATATCCTGGCCGGGAAGATCAATTTTATTATTGGTCGCAGCGGCGAGGGTAAGAGCGTCTTAATGAAGATCCTGACCGGGCTATATCAGCCCGATAGCGGATCGATCTTCTACGGTGACAAAAATTTGACCACGGCCAGAACAAAAGACTGGAACGCCCTTAGGCGTAAAATGGGTCTTTTATTCCAGGACGGGGCGCTTTTTGATTCTATGAGCCTAGGAGAGAACGTTTGTTTTCCCCTTTGGTTTCACCATTTGGCCTCGCCTAGTGAGGCTCGTAAACGAGCCAAGACCCTTTTAGGGGAACTTGGGTTAGCTGAAGCTTTTTTTTCGCCTATTTCCTCTCTCTCCACTGGCGAGAGAAAGAGAGTGGCTCTGGCTAGGGCCCTGATTATGGAGCCAGAGATAGTTTTCTTTGATGAGCCGACCACGGGTTTAGATCCCATACTGAGCTCCCAGGTCGACGAATTAATAGTCCATGCTCAGAAAAAAACAGGGGCCACCGTTATCGTGGTCAGTCACGACATGGCCGCCACTTTAACGCTAGCCGATACCGTAACCCTCCTCCACCAGGGGGTGGTTGTTTTTAATGGTACGCCAAAACAACTTAGTCAAAGCGATGAGCCGGAGATAAAATTATTTTTGTCAGCCGTTAATTTAGAAAACTAAGATTTTATTTGAATAATTAATTTATTATTTTAAATAGGAACCAGTTTTTAATGTATAAAGTTGGTACTGAAATAAAGGTTGGCCTGTTTGTGCTGGCCGCACTGGCCACGTTAGTTTGGATGACTTTCCGTTTGGGCGGATTTCAAAGTTATAAAGAACAAACTTACAACGTCGATGCTGTCTTCACCGAGGCCTCAGGTCTTAAGATCGGGGTGGCTGTTCAGGTAGCCGGCATTAACGTGGGCCGGGTAGATGATATCTCACTTTACAACGACCAGGCCAGGGTGGTTATGGCCATCCGCAAGGGCGTTAACTTACCGATCGATAGCCGGGCCTTTATCCGGACCCAGGGCGTTTTGGGCGACAAGTATATTGAGCTTTCGCCAGGCCAGAATACCGAGCGAAACTTAGCCGATGGCGATCACATTACAGAGACCCAAAACGCCGCCGATCTAAGCGAGCTTTTGGAAAAATTAGGTAGCGTAGCCGACGATCTTAAAAGCTTAACTCAGTCTCTGACCGCCGATGGCGGCGGCGAAGATTTAAGAGCGATTGTTACTAACGTTAAACAACTAAGCGAAAACCTAAATAATCTGGTTAAAGATAATGGCCCCGGGGTCTCGGAAACTCTAGCTTCCTTGGGACGCACAGCCGACAATTTGGAGCGCATCACCACTCAAATATCTTCCGGCAAAGGGACATTGGGCGGCTTAGTTAATGATGACTCAGTTTTAATTGAGCTTAGGACGGCCTTACACGGTATAAGGGAAATCACTGACAAAATCTCTAGCGGCCAAGGGACCATTGGCCGCCTGGTTAACGATGAAACGACCATTGATAAAATTGACAAAGCCTTAACCGGCATTAGCGAGTACCTAGATAAAGAAGAGGAGATGACCGTAGGTTTAGATATCAGGGCCGACTACATGACCCAATACGACTATCTAAAAACCACGGCCAATATAAAACTCCAGACTCGTCCAGACCGCTGGTATCTCTTAGGCGTCACTAGCGACTACTTTGGCCGCTATTCTCGGACAGATTACTATTCCGGGGCCAATCGTTGGGAGCGCGACAACTTTGAGCGCGGCAAATTAAAATTTAACGCCATGATCGCCCAACGCTATTATGATTTCGTCATCAGAGGCGGGGTTATTGAGAGCGGGGCCGGCCTTGGGGTTGATTGGTACTTATTTAACGACGATTTAAGGATTACTTTCGAGGCCTTTAGCGGCGACTTTGATCACAATCCCCACTTAAGGGTTATGGCCAATTACCGATTTTGGAAATTTCTGTATTTTGGCGGTGGTTACGACGATTTTATCAGCGATTCCCATCGGGCCAGTCCCTTTATCAGTTTCGGCCTGTTCTTTACCGATGACGATCTGAAATACCTGTTGAGCGGGGCAGGATCGTTAATAAAATAAATGCCTTTGGCCTAATTTTTGGATTTACTTGGCCGCGTGTAAAGCTGTGGAAATGAACAGTGATTTGAGTTAAAATGATAGTAATTTTCCGGACCACCTATCATCGGGGTGATGATAGCCCTTGGGGCCGGATTGTTGTTGAGATTAGCCCTATTTTTTTGCGCGGGCGCGCCGAAACGTCCGGCTTCGGCCCTTTCGTTCATTAGTTTATTGGCCGGCCAAACAACCGACAAAGACCTTAAAATGAATCAAGCTATTACCGACCATTCTACCGCCGAGGGCTCTAGCCCGGCTAAGCTTCCCAAGGTTTTGGTGGTCGACGATGAATTATTAAATCTAAAGCTCATCGCGGCTATACTCAAGCCCCAGGGTTATGAGGTCACTTTGGCCAAAGATGGCCCGGAGTGCCTGGCTAGGGC
>JAITJB010000166.1 GCA_031279155.1 Deltaproteobacteria bacterium
GTCCCGGCCTCAACTCAGTTCGGACTAGAGGCTCACACCAACCTTAGAGTCCGCTTCTTGGGCCGCTATCTTAAAGATAACCTCCAAAACGTCTGGTTCTACCGAGGCCTAACTCAGGCCTCCCTCGAGGACCTCTCCCACTGGATGCTGGCTTACCAGCGCTATCAGATCAAAATGAAGTCGCATCTCCACGCCGCTCAAAATTTCTCTCGCCCCCCCAATATGTTCCCCTCGCAGCCGCCTAAAAAACCCCCTTTGCGCAATGACTAAACCTAGACGCCTATCTTAGCTTTGATCTTAGCTGACAGCAAACTGACTTGAAATAGAGCTCAGTTGAAAGTAAAGTATTAACGTTTCCTTCGGGCCGGAGGGGGAACTGTAAGTTTTGGCTATATTTTTTTAAGGCCTTTTGGGCCATAAATTTAACGGGTTTAGGAGGGTACTATGGGCTTTATCAAAGGCGGGGCTACCCTTTGTCGCTACCGGATTCTCGAGGAGCCAGATGAAGGGCTGACCGACGAGTTTGTCGGGCAAAGGCTTAAAAAAAATGCCTTCAGCGACATCGAAGATACGCCGGAAGAATCTAGTATCGGTTGGGTGGAGATAATAAACTACCTGAGCGCCTCATTTTATCCGGGATCTTTTAGTTTTGGTAATTTTTTGGCCTTCACCTTACGGCAAGATGAGAGAAAACTCTCGGCTAAGACCCTTAACCGCTACTACGCCATCAGGGAAGCTAAATTTATCACTGAGACCGGCCGCAAACCAAATACCATTAAAAAGACCGAAATGAAAGAATCCTTAAGGTTAGATCTCTTAAGGCGCTCGCTTTTAAGCACCAACCTCTATCAGGTGGTCTGGCTCAAAGATGAGGCTGAGGTTTGGCTCGACGGGACATCGGAGAAAATCCGGGCCCTTTTTGAAGACTATTGGGCCCGCACCTTTGGCCTAGCCTTAAGGCTCATAGTGCCGGTCAGCTTAGGGATCGAGCTTATGCCGGAAAAATTTCACCAAGATATCATCAGACTTATGCCGTCCTCGATTTGGGTCTGATGTTTGCTTGTAAAGGAGAAACTCGTTGTCTAAAAAAACTAAAAATATCTGGGATAGTTACGATTTTCTGGAGCTCTGGCAGGAGAAACTTTTTTTAGGTCAGGAATTCTTAACTTGGTTGTGGCTTTCTAGCGAGGTCGATAACCGCTTTTCTTTAAATAAAGGTCAATTTGAGGTCGAGGTCTGGTTTGAAAAAACCTTAAAGCTTGAGAGCGGTCAGGGCGACTCCCTCCATAGCGTTACCTGCCAGCTCTCCAATGAGCCCACCACCTTGGAATGGGCTGAGGCCTTCATCTCGGTTATCAACCACAATAAGGTCAACAGCGGTCGCCTTAAGATCAAAACCCCGGAGCGCGAGTGGTCCATGACCCTCTCAGGGCACACCTTAGCGCCTAAGAGCGTAAAGCTTACGGCTGGCGCCAACTTTTCCTCCGAAGGCGGGGACTTAAGCTTAACTGGGCAGCTTTTAGATAGAGTGGCCTCATTTGCTGAGCTAAACACTGTTTTAGAGGCCCTGTTTACCCTCTTCATCGAGCTTAGGTTGTCTAAAGCCTGGGAAGAGGATGAACTCCCAAGGCTCCGCAGTTGGGTGCTCAAGTGGGCTGAGCAAGCCCGGGGACAATAGCCATAATAAGAAAGATTTCTCTTTAGAAGGTTTTTAATAGATTTTTTTTTTGAAGGTTTTTTGATGAGAAGGTTTTTTTTCTGCTTGTGGTATGCGCCGATTTTTGCCGTCTTTACCATTTTAACGGGCCTAGTGTGCCTTACTCTAAGCTTTATCTCTAAAAAATTTACTAGACGCATTACTAGCCAAGGTTGGGCCCATGTTGTCCTAGATCCGGCTTTTATTAAAGTTAAGGTTACCGGGCAAGAGCACCTACCTGATCCTCAATCGGGCGGCTATATTATTTTTGCCAACCACCGATCGCTTCTAGATATCCCGACCGTGGCCGTGGCCACGGGCCGCTCGATCTCGTGGGTAGCCAAGGCCGCCTTAGGGCGCCTCCCGGTTTTTGGCTGGACTCTTAAAAGAGTTCACCTTCTAGTTGACCGAGGCGGAAGCCCGGAAGCGGCCAAGCAAATGGTAACCGAGGCCACCGTGCGCTTAAATAAGGGCGAGATCATGGCCATATTTCCCGAGGGCACTCGCAATAAGACCGTAACCCCAATATTACCCTTTAAAAAAGGGGCCTTCATCTTAGCTAAGCACACTGGCGTACCGCTAATTCCTCTTGCCATCTATAACTCAGGCGCTCTGTGGCCGAGCGGCAGCCTTATCCCCAAGAGCGGAACAATTAAAGTTGCCATAGGGCCGCCCATCGTAACGAGCGCCAAAGAGCCGCTCACCAAAATCACCAAATTAGCTGAAAAAACTCTCTCTGAGCTCTACCACTCGCTGGAAGCAATTGACCCCCCAAAACAAGCCGCACAATAAAACAAGCTACCCCATAAAAAAGGCCAGCCCATAAAACAAAGCCAGCCCGCGAAAAAGGCCTGACTAAAAGTCCAGGCCTTCTTTTTAAACATACTTTTTAAAACAAAAAACTTAGCTTTTTTTAGCTGGTATCCACTTATTCATGGTTGAGAAGAGCTCAACCACGTTTATGGGTTTGTTTACGTGATCGTTCATGCCGGCTTGGAGGCTTAGAAGTTTATCGTTACTCATGGCGTGGGCGGTCATAGCTACGATGGGAACTTGGGTATAACCCATGCCCCGGATTACCCGGGTGGCCGTAAGGCCGTCCATGACCGGCATCTGAACGTCCATCAAAACTAGATCGAAGGTTTCTTTTTGGATGATGTCTACGGCCTGCTGGCCGTCACCGGCGATAGTTACCTTAAAGCCCGCGTTACTTAATATTTTACTAGCCACCAGCTGATTTACGTCGTTATCTTCAACTAAAAGGATTTCCGATCCCGCAATGGCCTTAACAAGCTCTCGATCGGAAACTTGGTTGCGGCGCTTGGGCTTAGATTTAGACGTGACCCTTGAGCCAAAGATCTCCATTAAAAGGTCATGGAGATGGCTGGAGGTTATGGGTTTAGTTAGAACGCGATTGACGCCGAGCTCTTTAGCCGAGCCTAGGACCTCATAGCGGTCGTAGGCCGTTACCATGACGATAACCGAAGACTTCCCTAAGATAGATGTTTCTTTTAAGGCCCGGATGGTGTCTAAGCCGTCCATGTCCGGCATCTTCCAATCTATCATCAGTAAATCCGGCGTTATGCTCCCGTTCTTTAAAGCCTCAACAGCTTCTTGACCAGAGCCAAAAGCGCTGACCTCTAAGTTTTCCCTAACTAAGGAGGCTTTAATTATCTCGAGAGCCGTTAGGTTATCGTCGACAATAACCGCCTTAAGGCCCTTAAAGGTAATAGCCGCTGGATCGAAACCGTCCTCATCGTCCATTGGCTCCTTGGCCTCTTCCACTACAACCTCAAAGCTAAAGACGCTACCCTTACCCATCTCGCTTTCGCACCAGATGGATCCGCCCATCATCTCGCTTAAACGCTTAGATATTGTTAGCCCGAGACCAGTGCCGCCAAAGCGGCGAGTTATCGAGGTATCGGCTTGACTGAAGGCGCTAAAGAGTCCGGACATCTGATCGGCCGTCATGCCGATACCGCTATCTTTAACCGATATTAAGAGCCTATACTGATTGCCCTCCCGCTCTTTAAGTAGAACGCTAACATCAACCGAACCCTTATCGGTAAACTTAACGGCGTTACTTAATAGGTTATTTATGATCTGCCCGATCCTAACCTGATCGCCGTTTAAGTACAGCGGGACTTCGGGGGCTAAGTCTAAATTTAGGTTTATACCCTTGGCTTCGGCTTGGGGAGTTTGGAGAGATAGGCTATTGCGAAGTAGAGTTTTAAGGTTAAAGTCGGCCTTTTCGATTTCTAGTTTGCCGGCCTCAATCTTAGAAAAATCTAGGATATCGTTAATGATGCGAAGTAGAGATCTGGTGGCCTGGTTAATGCGCTGAAGGTATTCGTACTGCTGATCGGTTAGTTCTGATTGGAGCACTAAATGCGTCAGGCCCTGGATGGCGTTCATGGGGGTACGGATCTCATGACTCATGTTGGCCAAAAATTCGCTCTTAGAGCGAGCGCTTTCTTCGGCGATTTCTTTGTCTAAGAGAGCCTTGCGCTCCTGGATGGCCAACTGGCGCATCTCTTCTTCCATCTGTTTGC
>JAITJB010000174.1 GCA_031279155.1 Deltaproteobacteria bacterium
CCAACTCAAAGTTATCAGACTTCTCGGGCTCTAAGTTTGGGTTAGGGAGGCTTCTTTGGGTTTTGCCCATCTGCCCGCTCAAGGTTGGGGCCCTGAAACCTTGGGAATAAAGGGCCCTAAGGCTTAGGTTATCGATACCCGAATAAACTAGCCCCACACTCCCCACGAAATTGTTGTCCTTGGTCTTTGATATCCTTTGGGGATAGGCCGCGTCGGCAGTTATGCCGTTTTCCGTCCAGGTGTAGCGCAGTCCTACGGTCAGAGTCAAATCGCTAATAATATTCCACTCATCTTGGGCAAAGACGGCTATGGCCTCCGTAAAGCCGCGGCGGTCCTCATCTTTGGTGCCAGATAGCTTCTGAAGGCCGCCGTAGGCGGCGGTACTGTGGGCGGTGTTTTTCTCAAAATCTAAGCCCAAGGTCAGAAGGTTATTTTGGAAGATGGCCAGATCGGTCAATATCGAGGCTCCAAAGGATCGACCCTCATCAAAGCCTAAGATAGTGCTCGAACCGTTAAGGTTAATGGCCGTGTAAGGGGCCGGGATGGAGTTCATTTTATAATCGATATCGGTCTTTTCGTCGATAAAATAGGTGCTGACTAAAATCCTATTGACGATGGGCGTGACATCGTTGAGAGTTAGCGTTCCGCTAATGATGTTTCGCCATTCATCGGGGATTTCGGAGTAGCGGGAGCCAGAGGGAAGTAAAAAGATCGAGGGCGGTAGTTGTTTTCGGGTGACGGCGTTTATCCCGGGGATCAGCCTTTTACCCTTAAATCTTGAAGCGGCCAGATCGATTGAGCCTCCATCCCAACTGTAACCTAATTTGGCCGAATAGTTTTGGCGCTCATAATTTGAGTGCCAATAGGTTTCCCCTTTCGGTAGGTTAAGTTCGCCGGCGTCAAGGTAGGAGCCGGCCAGGCGCCAGTAAAAGCCCTTGTGATTGCCGTAAAAGGAGGCCCTAGGGATTAAGCCGTCGGTGGAGCCGTCATAGAGAAGCCCGACATCGAAGCCGAAAGGCTTGGCAAAGGGTTTTTTGGTGATGATGTTAACTACGCCGCCGATGGCGTCGGAGCCGTAAAGAGCCGAAGCTGGGCCCTTGATGATCTCGATGCGCTCGATCTCACTAGGATCAAGATTAACTCCACCAGCCTCTTCGGCGTTCAAGGTGGTGGCAATCCTTTGTTTGACGCCATCGATTAGGATCATGGTTCGATCCGAACCATGGCCTCTTAAGCTAAACTGATACTGGGCGTAGGAGTTTTTGTTAATCTGGACCCCAGGTAGCTGCTGAATGTAGTCGCTAACTTCCGGTAATGGGTTGTCTTGGATCTGTTCCTGCCCGACCACCGTGATGGATAAGGGGATCTCTGAAAGCTCTCTCGTCACCCTGGTGGAGGTGACGATGATGGGATTTAGTTCCGCCTTAGCGCCCACGTCGTCCTGGGCCAGGGCCATAGAGGCGCCAAGCGCGACCATGGCTACGCCCATAGCAAATGATTTAAACGCTCTCATCTGTTTCTCCTAGTTGGTAAGGCCGCCTTTTAGGTCGGCCAGGGCTTTGGCCTGGGCTTAGACATAAAATCCTAAAGTGGTCAGTCTAAGGCCGAGCGCCTGGCAACGATCGAGCCCTAAGACAGACCACTTTGATTTTGGCGTCTTCCCAAACGGCCGAGCACGGCCATCCCACCTGGGAGATTAGGAGATGATAAACTGTATTTCAAAAAAAGTCAATTGTTTTAATATGTTACATGTTAGATACTTGTTACTAGCTAGTAACTTTTTCCTGAGTGACTCGCATATGTGTAATCACGATTGTGAACGGCTAGACGGGTAACAATAAGCGCCGTAAAATTAACTAATTAGGTAAGGGTAGGCTGATGGTTACGGCCACGCAGCCTCGGCGGTTGGAGACGGTCACCTTGCCGCCGTGGAGAAGGGCAATTTTTTTTACCAAGTATAGTCCCAGCCCAGAACCATAAACCCGTCCCTCCTCGGCCCGGTAGTATGGGAGGCAGAGGTTAGTTAACTGCTCTTCGGAAAGGGGCGGATGAGTGTTAATGCATTCGGCGACCAGTTCATTTAAATGAGCTTTTAGGGAAAATGTTATCTGGCCATCGGGCTCGGTGTATTTGAGGGCGTTATCTAAAACATTGTCCAAGAGCCGATCTAAGAGGATCTCGTCGCCCATGAGCCAGAGATCGGTATCAATATCGCCATTTAAGGGCACGCCTTTAAGGGCCGTACGATGACGGTGCCGTCCCCACACCTGGCGGCACAATGAGGAGAAATCCAAAGGAGCGGCCTCTAGTTCCTCGTGCATGAGATCGAGCTTTCCTCCCAGAAGGCCTGAGGCGACCATGTTTTCCAGGAGTTGAACTTCGAGCCTGGCTTGGTTTAGGTGATCGCTTGAATTTATGACCGATGTAGCTATTGTCGAGTCCGCAGCCTTTGAGGAAGGGGCGTTTGTTTTATATTGACCGGAGAGGATCTCAAGACACATTGAGAGGTTAGCCACACAAGAGCGCATCTCATGGCTCATGTTGGCCATTAACTGCCTCATGCCGATCATGTGCTTCGATAAGCTGTCGGTCAAAATGTTGACGGCTTTGGAGACGTCGGCCACCTCGTCCTCGCCGGTCTCCGGGAGACGCAAGCTCAGATCGCCTGAAGCTACGATTAAAACTTGATTTCTGAGATCTTGGAGAGGTTTTGAGATTCGTTTGGAAGTAAAAAGACTCAGCATGAGGCTCAGACCAATCAGTCCCAGAACACCTTGGAGGAAAACCCCCCAATGCTGGACCAAGGTGCTCCTCTGCCAATTAAAGCAGACCGAGATGGGGCGCTGGTTTCGGAAGCTATTGATTTTAATCACCAAAGATGGCTCAGCGGTCTTCAGGACAAGGGCGGTAGCATCTTGGTACTCGTAGCGTTTGCTGACGTTCTTTTCCCTTACCCCGGCGGTCATGCCTGGCCAAGCTTCACCCATGACGACTTGGCCATCGGGATCCTCCAGCCAGACTCGGCGATTGCCCACCCGATAGACCTTGATAAATTGTTCGAATTCAGTGTCACTGATTTTTTCCAAATTCCTGGCCAGTTCGATCAAGTATTCAGCCGTAGTATTAACACGTAAATCAATATCGTACGTAAATAAATACCAGCCAAGTATAAAAACCTGCGTAATCATTATTGTTAAAAAGCTATATAAAAATATCTTATGCCAGAGTTTTGGTTTTTTTTGTTTCATTGACTAGGCTTCCAATTGAGATGGGATAGATAAACAACACGTAGGTTACGGCCTGAGCGCCCTGGTGAGAAAAATTGTTCAGCCATAAAACGACTTGAAATTAGCCAAGGGGGCGCTAGAGATAAATGTTAACCGGAAGTTTGGGCCGATCGAACATCGTCAAGTTGATGGCCGCGCCGCCTTTGAAGGTGATAAGTCCCTTAAGTCGAAGGAACTTAGGTTAGGAAAGGCTGTATTTTATAAGCTAGGTTATTTTCTAAAAAAAATCGCCGCCTAAAAAACCAAGCCGCCTCAGCGCCATTTCGCTCAAAACAATCTTGTCATATGTCGGCGTCCAAAACCACCCCTTTGTCCGTTATCTTCATTAAATCACTCGGCGCGAAAAGCCATCAGCTGCGAATAAATTTCATTTTTAGACTTCGTCGGTTCACGCCTCTAGGGTCACTAGGCTATCGCCGATAGGCGTAGGTGAAGCCAAAATTTAGGCAAAGGGCGCAAACGCCGTGTCGGACGACCCTTCCACTTGGTACAACCACCTCATTGGTGCAGCCTTAGCAGTCAAAAGCCGCGAGAAGTTTATCCCAAGTAAAGTAGTCCAAAATTGTGATGATTTCATTATATACAGAGGGCGAATGGCTGCAAAGGTGTGATTGTAAGAAGAAACAATAATGAGGGCGGGCTTTTGGATTTGCCGGCCATATCGCGTTGATTGGCAGGGTATCCAAGCTACTCTAAACGCGGCTCATTCGAGTCGAGCTTTGAAGTTTCTTGCTTTTGGCGT
>JAITJB010000201.1 GCA_031279155.1 Deltaproteobacteria bacterium
AGACGTTGTCTTAGGCGTGACTCCATTGGGTACCTAATTAACCTGTATATTTTGGTTATCTCCGGCACTTGGTGAGGTATTGTGGGCGTGGGAATGTTGGTGGAGAGGACCTAAGTAGTGGCTCGTAGGTAGGTCCGACTGCTAACTTAAAAAGTTAAGCCTTCTTTGGTCGGATCTGTTTTTGATCACCGTTTTTTTGATTATCCCTAATCAACCTAAAAAGGTAAGGAGAAAAGGCATCCATGACTAAAGCTGAGTTAATTACTCAAATTGCTCAAGACAGCGAATTGACCAAAGTCCAGGCCCAAAAAGCCCTGGAGAGCGTCATTGGCTCCGTTTTTAAGGCCCTTAAGAAAGACACCCGTCTACCCATTTTTGGTTTAGGCGTTTTCGAAGTTGTCAAGCGCCCCAAGAGAAAGGGTCGCAATCCCCGCACCGGGGAACCTCTGGTCATCAAGAGCCACAAGGTTGTTCGCTTCCGTCCGGCCAAGGCCCTCAAAGAGGCTGTCAATAGCACCAAGTAATAAATTTTTACCCTTGATCTCTTTTTTCTCCGGCCGGGTTTCCCCCGGCCTTTTTTGTGATTAAAAGTTAGGTAGGTATTTGGCTGGGCGGCTTTTGGGGAAGGGGCTTAGGTTGGTTTGGTTTTTTAGGCTGGGCGGCTTTTGGAAAAGGGGCTTAGTTGGGTAGGTTTTAGGCTAGGCGGGTTAGGACAGCCGGCTTTAAGCCGCAGCTTAGGCTTTCGGCGTACTGTAAGGCAAAGCGATCGGTCATGCCGGAAATAAAATCACAGACAACCTCATTGCGATCGCCTGCTTGATAGATCTTGGGGATGGAGTCATCGTAGAGGGCGTCGTCGGTCATGAGGGAATTGTAGATGAGCTTAATAACCGCTTTGCCGGATTCCAATTGGACATTTAGGTCAGGATGGCGATAAACCCTTACGAACAAAAAATCCCTAAGTTCATTCATGGCGCTCGTCATGGCTTTAGAGAAGGCCGGTTTAAAGCTTACGGGCGAAGAAGATGAATTATTAAGTAGATCGCTTATCATGACCTCAACCCTCTTAGAGGGAGTGGGGCCAAAAATATTTAAAAGATCCTTTGGGATGTCCTCTTGGACCAGGAGCCCGGCCTCTAAGGCGTCATCGAGATCGTGGGCCAAATAGGCGATGATATCAGCCGCTCTGACTAACTGGCCTTCGGCAGTCAACGGACTACCGTTGCCTTCAATAAAAACCGGACCCCGGCCCTTGGAGTGTTTACCGATGCCGTCTAATACCCCTAAAGTCAGATTTAGGCCGCTCCTATGGCGGGCCAGTTTTTCAACCACCCTTAGGCTCTGGCTTTGATGGTGAAAGCCTTGCGGGCTGAGCTCGTTTAAGGCCATCTCGCCGGCGTGGCCGAAGGGGGTGTGGCCCAGGTCGTGGGCTAAGCTTATGGCTTCGGCCAGATATTCGTTTAAGCCCAAATATCTAGTTAACAGTCTTGCGATCTGAGCTACTTCCAGGGTATGGGTTAGGCGGGTGCGGTAGTGGTCGCCACTTGAAGCGATAAAGACTTGGGTTTTGTGGGCTAGCCTACGGAAGGCTTTGGCGTGAATAATGCGGTCGCAGTCTTTTTGGAAGGGGGAGCACCAAGGGCAAGGCTCCTCGTAGGTGGCCCTGGTTGTTAAGGGCGCCAGGCGCGAGTCAAAGGCCAGCGGGCCTTTAGCCGCCTCTCCGGACCGGCTAAAAGTCAGGGGCTGAAGGGGATCAGTCAAGTACTTCCTTGATTTTCTGCTTGAGCTCGGAGAGATCGAAACTTTTGACCACATAGTGGTCGGCGGCAATGGACTTCATGTCGTCTTTGAAAGTGTCGTAAGCCGAGCAGAGGATTATGGGCAGATCGTAAAATTTATTTCTGATGTCTTGGAGCAGATCAAGACCGTTGTAATCAACCATTTTGATGTCCAAGACCACCACGTGAGGCTTTTCAGCGTCTATGCGCTCGAGGAGGTTTAAGCCATTTTCGGCTGTGATGACCTCATAGCCCTCTTCTGTGAGTTCCTCAGAATAGAGTAAGCGGATATGGGCTTCGTCGTCCACCACCAGTATTTTGGTCATTGGTTCACTCCAAGGGCGCAACAGCGCATGAGGGCAAGATAAGAAGAGTATTAATGATAGTTAGCATGACTAAAATAAGCTAAAGCCAAAGCAAAAACAAAAGCCTGAATAGGTCAAAAGCTTTATTTGGAGCGGGCAACGGGATTCGAACCCGCGACCCCAAGCTTGGGAAGCTCGTACTCTACCAGCTGAGCTATGCCCGCTCATTAAATAAAATGACTTGCTAAGACAAGAAAAAAACATAGGCCTGCTCGGCAACTTGCGCGACTTGCAAGTCTTGAGCATCATGCTTAACATGGGCGTTCTGCGCAGCATGCTTAACATGGGCGTCTTGCGCATTTTGCGCATTTGGGTATCTTGGATACCTTGGCCTTTATTTTGGATCGCTTGTCTTTAAGCCAACCTTTTGCTTACTTTAACTCAGCCGGCTGGTCCTGTCAAGACCAGGACTGAAGATGAAAACGCCAATTAAGTTTAGGCCATATCTATTTTAGTATTTTGGCCTTGTTATTTTATCTATAAAAAGAAAAATAACTGGTATATTTTTAAAGAAAGTAAGATTTAGGGGTTTGCCGGGTAGAAGTCAGGTTAGTTTTAGCCCTAAAGCTTTGCCTCAAAACCTAAAAAGGCTTGGGTTAAGAGATCCATCTGCTTATCGACATTATCCTCGCGGCAAATAGCGCTCCTTAAAGCGGCCGCCCCTGGGAGCTCGCGAGTGTACCAGGTAAGAACGGTCCGCAGCCTAAAGGCGGCTTTGGGGCCGATTAGATCCCTTAAAAGTCTAGCGTGGAGAAGGGCGGTATTGAGCCTTTCCATAGGTGTAATTTCTCTAGCGATGCCTTGAGATAGGATTTCAAGGCATTGGCGAAAAAACCAAGGGCAACCCCTAGAAGCCCGGCCAATCATGACGCCGCTAGCCCCAGAGGATTTAAGGGCGCTTACGGCAGCCTCCGGGGTCTTTATATCGCCTGAGCCGATAACCGGGATGGTTACCGCATCAGCTAAGCTATCAATTAGCGACCAATCGGCTTGGCCGGTAAAGGCGCAAGTCACGTAACGGGGGTGGAGGGTGATGGCCGCCGCCCCGGCCTGCTGATATTTTTTGGCTAGGCTTAAAATAATGGGCCCATCTTCGGGAGCAAAGCCGGGCCGGGTTTTGACGGTTACCGGAACGCTTACACAGGACGCTACGGCCTCAACTATCCTAAGACATAGATCGGGATCTCGTAGTAAGGCGCCGCCGTGACCACTGCGGACGACCTTACGGGCCGGGCAGCCAAAATTAAGATCTATCATCGAAGCCCCGGCTTGAAAGACAGCTACTTTTGCCGCCTCAGCCATGGTAGCGGGGTCTTTACCGAAAAGCTGGACGCAGAGATGCTTTTCGATAGCACGGTCGCTAGCCAAAAGAGCTAGGGTTTTGCGGCCCTGATGGGCGAGGCTTACGGCGCTAGCCATTTCGGTGACGGCCAGTGACGCCCCTTCTTCTAAGCACAGGCGGCGGTAGGGCCAGTCGGTTAGGCCGGCCATGGGGGCGACGATGAAGGGATTATCTAGCTTTATGCTTCCAATCTTAAGGTCAAATGAATTGGCCGCAAGATCATTGACCGTAAGATCATTGGCCGCAAGGTCATTGACCGCAAGGCCTTTACCAGTGAGATCTTTACTCGTAAGATCTAGGGTCGGCGAGCTAGTTGATAACAATCTCATGGTCTCGGTTTAGTTCTAGGGGCGGTGTTTTAAATCTAAGGCGGCCATTACCAGGGGATAGCCAGCCGGAATCGGCTTCAAAGAGCTGCTCGGTTTTGGCTACCCGGTCGTACAATTGACCGTTTAAGGTGGCTACGCCAACGCTATCGAGGCCGTAAAATTCCACAATGTAGGATCGACTACTAGTCTGAATAGTGTCGCTTTCGTTAGTCTCCCGGGCCCTGATGGTAAACTTAAGGGGGCTTGAGCCCGTAGCCGGGCTAACTTCTAACTTGGTGGCCATGAAATCGCCGTTCGTATAGGCCTTATCTGTCCCGTTATCTTCGTAAAGGGTAAAGGAGGTGGGCTCTTGAGAGGGAAAAACGAGTATGTGGAAGATTTTTTCCGGAACAGAAGTATCAAAAATGGTCGGGATAATAGCCCCGGCCCGCAACAATAAGGGCGGGACATAGATACCTTGAAACTTACTGGCCATTGTGATTTGACCGCTTTCTTGGTGGTCGATAATTTCCGCGCCCAAGTAATCGTACCAGCGCCCGACCGGCAGATGGAAGGAGATGAGTTCATCGCCGGGTCTGGCCCCTGAGACTACGAGCAAAAATGGACCGACCATGGTCTCGATGGCGCTCTCCCTAGCTAAGACGTCTTCTTGGAAATAAAAAAATAAAGGCGCGATGATGGGGTCGCCGGTCCTGTAGGCCTGATGGGCCAGAGAATAGTAGTAGGGCTCAAATTTATCTTTAAGGGCCAAATTAACCTGGGCCCAGGGTTGGGTCAACATCGAGGACGGCAGAACTAAGGGGAGATTTAAAAGGGCGGTTTTAGCTAGCCAAGATTCATATAGGGCACCGGCCCGGTCTAGCGGGGTTTGGTCTAACATCGAGGAGATGTCGGTTGAGTAATAATCAACCCCGCTCATGGTTAAGTGGGATCGAGCCTGACCAGATCCCAAGGGATAGAATAAATTGGGTTCGTCAGCGATTAGGCCGGCCCCGTAGCGGCCCAAACCGGCCAAGCCGGACCGGGATATCAAAAATAATCTGGGCCCAAAACGGCCAAAAATGGGATTATTTTGACCAATGCCAAAGCCTTCCATCCATTTTAGGGAAAACCTCTGGCCCCATGAGTAGTGGGAGTGGACATCGGGGTCAGAGGCCCCTGCGTACCAGGCGGTAACGCTATAGACCTCAGGCTCGCCGCCAGTTAGGTAAAACAAGCGAGCCCCTTGGAGCATGTAGCTGGACCGGGCCAGGGAATGCCAGTAGGAGGCGGCGGCCGGGTTGGTGTAGTCGATTATGCCCGATTGACGGCCCCGGTAGTTTAGCCTTAAGGCCGGGCCTTGAGGGCCAATGCTCCTAACTAGAAAGCCCTTTTTTTCCATGTCGTTAAAAAAAGGCGAATCAACCGGTAAATAAGGCGTCTCAGGCACCAAGTAGTTTAGGCCGCTAGCCGTCGCCGCTGCTAGCGGCGGTTGGGCAGGGGAGGGATCCAAAAGAACGGTTAGATAAGAAAAATCATCCTTAAGGGCGCCTATGGTCAAGAGATATTCATCGTAACTTTGGTAGCTAGCCTTGTCCGGCGCCAGAACCCAGGGGGAGAAGACGGATCTGGGCGGCACAGGGGGTCGGCCCAAGATATTCATGAGACTACGCCTAAGCGAAGGCAGATCCGGACCTAAAATAACAAAAAAATCAATGCTCTCATGGGGGCCTAAGGGCCCGGTTGGTCCAACAAACCATGGTGATGAGGAAAAATCCCACATAAGGGGCCGGGTTTCATTGACAAAGACGGCGGCGTTTAGTTTGCCCGGGCCTAAGGCGTAACAGACAGGGGCCTGGATGCCGCTATTTTGTTCTCTAACATCGCTTTCTAAAATATTACCAAACGGGCCGCCGGGCATGACCACATGGCCTAAGTAGTTTATGTTAACGGCGGTAAATCTAAAATCGGCGCCTAGGCCGACTAAGTGGGTCATCTGGGCGCCAAAAAAGGCTAGGCCGGCTAACTGGCCATCGGGAGCGTAGGGCTTGATCTCCAATATGGGGACGCTAGGATCGCTAGTATCTGCGATAAAGAGGGTGGGTAGTAAACTATCAGCCCCATCGATCCAGACCCTAGCCGAGTTACCGTTAAGAGGCGGGTTGTTCCAAGCCGCTGGCGGCGTAAGCATGGGCGAAGGGTCCCAGGGCTGAGCCGGGTCCGGAGAATTGCGGCTGATCTGAAAATGCCAAAGACCTTGGCCCACTCTCTCTTGGGTCAGAAAATACGGCCCGAATTTTAGGATCTGCTGAGCTTTGAGGGCGCCAGAAAATCCTAAAAGAAAGATAAAAAAAATCGCAAAAACTACTATAAGCTTTAAAGGGCTTAGATAATAGCCAATTGGCCGCGTTTGGGGCCGGGCGGCTATGGCGGCGGCATTTAAATTAGTACTATTCATCTTGATATTCCCCAATAATTCCCAATAGCTTCCACTCCATCCTCTCCCATGAGGGGCCAAAAGAATCGTTACTTAGCTTTTAGCGTCCTTAATAGCTCGGGAGAGCTCCCTTTTGGCGTCAGCCTCTTTCATCGTTTGCCTCTTGTCATGCTGCTTTTTGCCCCTGGCTAAGGCTAGCTCGGCTTTGGCCAAGCCGTTTTTAAAATATAGCCTTAGGGGTATCAGACTTTGACCGCGTTCGGCGACTTTGCCAACCAGTTTTCGGAGTTCTTGGCCTCGCAACAGTAGCTTGCGCTTTCTCAAGGGGTCGTGGTTGCCATAATGGGCGTTTAGGTAAGGCGTGATGTGGGCGCCGACCAAAAAGGCTTCGCCGTTTTCGATTTTGGCGTAGGCATCTACTAAGTTAGCTTTGCCAAGCCTAAGGCTTTTTACTTCCGTGCCATAGAGGACAATACCAGCCTCAAAGCGCTCACCTAGCTCGTAATCAAAGCGGGCTTTTTTGTTTTGGCAAATAACTTTAAATTCTTCTTGTTTTTTGGGGCTCATAGTCAATATCTCCGGCACAGCGTTAGTCTGTTGTAAAGATAGGGTAAGTTGTTAACTTAGGTGGGCTAATAATTTTGTTTAATACTATCTTGTTTAAAAGGCCAGTTTAAGCCAGGCTGCCGAAATGGCGGCCTTGGCTGGCCAAAAAAACATTCGGAAATTATAACATAAGCCGGGATGGATTAAAAAAGGCTAGATCTAAGAGCAAGAAGGCCAGAAAACAAGGATGTATGAAACGTATCCAAGAGTTATATACCTGGATTATCTCATGATTGACCTCTGGGCTAGGAGTAGATTATAACTTGACACATTGACATTAGGACGCTAAACTAATGGAAAATTAACCAACAAAGTCTTTTGAGGCTTTTTTTTTATTTTCTCACTTCATTACGAAATTTGGCTGGTAAAAATACCGGCCTATCTAGTTTTTCGTTCATTTTCATTTAAGATTTAATTTACTTTGAGAGGTTTTAAATGTCTCGATGTTTCATTCAATTG
Source organism: Deltaproteobacteria bacterium (assembly GCA_031279155.1). Taxonomy (GTDB): domain Bacteria; phylum Desulfobacterota; class Desulfarculia; order Adiutricales; family Adiutricaceae; genus JAISWF01. Next base: position 7,296 of record JAITJB010000201.1, read on the forward strand.
GTTGTCTTTTCTCTGATGGCCTTACTTGCCGCCCCGGTCGCCATGGCCCAGAGCAGTAATTTATCCCGGATCATTGTTTCCGATACCTATGGCGAGTTTTCGCCAGAGGGCCGCAAAACCAGCGCCCACGTTGAAATTATCGATAGCCAAACTATCGAAATGTCGCCAGCCCAAAATCTGACCGACTTACTACACGAACGGGGCGTTGCCGGGTTTAACCAAACCACGCCGTGGGAAGCGTCTATAACCTTTTTACGCGGAAATACCGTCAACAGCCAGGACTCCGAAGCCAATAGCCAGTTGCTATTTTTGATCGACGGCGTCCGCTCTGGCGTAGTTAACGCCAACCAGCTGGCCTTAGATAATATCGATCACATCGAAATCATCCGTGGGCCGCAGATGTATAAATACGCCGCCTCTTCCCATGGCGGTGTCGTTAACATAATCACCAAGAGAGGCGGAAGTAAACCTCTGGAAGGAAAAGCCGAGGTCCAGTACGGCAGTTGGGATACTTTCGGGGCTCAGATTGTCCTAAACGGTAGCCATAAGGCCTTGGACTATTATCTTACCTATCGTCATACCACCATGAGGGGTGACTACAAAGACGGCAGGCAAGATACGGTCATAAATACCTCCTTTGACGCCATCGATAGCTTAAGTTTAAATTTAGGCTACACCTTGACCGGCGCCCATCGCCTAGGTCTATCGGGCTCTTGGTATGGCCTTAGAGACGCGCGTAAACCGCTATCCTACACGCCAGGCACACCAAGGGCTCCAAGTCGGGGCGAGGTCGACCGCGAGACCTGGAGGTATAACCTAACTTACGAGGGCGGAACCGAAGATGGCAACCTAACCTGGCAGGCTAGTTTGGGAACCAGCCATGACGAATTCGCCATGCTTTACTACGCTACGCCAAATTATCCCTACACCCAATCGACTGATACGCTCTTGGCCAAGGCCGGCTTAAACTATAGAAGCGAACTGTTTGATATTGATTTGGGTTTTGATTACACTAAGTACGATCTGGAAAATGGAGGACCTGATGAAAGGACCGGGGCGACCATTTACGACGGCTTCCTCCTTCACCCTACAAGCTCTACGGCGGATTTGGGCTTATACCTCGTTGGCACTTTAAAACTCATAGATCAAAAATTAAACTTAACCGGCGGCCTCCGCTACGACCGCTGGGACGTTCGAGACAAAGCCATTGGCGACGAATCGTTTTTTGACTATCCTTTTACCGAATACTACGGCTTCGTTGGCGGACAAAGGCCAACTCGCCAAAGCTATGACAGCTTGTCCCCATCTTTTGGGGTGAGCTATCTACCGACGCCTTGGCTCAAATTTAGGGCCAGCTACACCAGAACTTTTCGGGCCCCTTCCGGTAGGCAGCTTTTCGCCAGTAATATCACCGAAGGCTATTACGAAAACGGCGATCCTAGGCTTCAGCCCGAAAAGGCCGACAACTGGGAGGCTGGTTTCGATGTCAGTAGCGAAAACATCTCGGCCTCGTTTACCTATTTTCGTAGCCGGATGGACAATAACATCTTTCCCTATCCGGTCATGGATCCACGGGACATTTTTAGCGCTAATTGGATGTACCGTAGGATGATCCAAAACGCCGAGCGCCGAACGGCCGGGATTGAGTTTGATATTTCCGTTAACTTGGCCGGTCTTTTGGGCCACACTGGTTATGAGCTCAGGCCGTATTTCGGACTAAACTACCTAACCGAGCACGAATTTAAGCTAAGTAGCGATCCCAGTCTCTATACTAGTAATTGGCTCCCCATCATTTGGGTGCCAGAATCAAGTTTTTTCTATGGTCTCCGCTACCGCCATTTTGGCTTTAACACCGAAGCCTCTCTTAATTTCTACCACTACGGTCGGATGCAGTGGGCCAATCCCGGGAGCGTCATCACGCCTATCTCATACGCTAATTATCAGTACGGTAAGTTTACCGTGGCCGATCTAACTATCAAGCAAAGAATACTTGATTTTAATGATAAAGGGCATATTGACTTAAAACTTAACGTAACCAATATTTTTGATGAGTTCTATACCTACAATCAATGGCAGCCCAACCAAATCCCCTACATGCCGGGCCGGGCCTTTTACTTAAGTCTAGCCTATGTTTTTTAATTGTTAGCTTTTTGTGGCCTAGGCCTGAATCTAGGCCACAAAAATAACTTGGTTGAAGAATAAAAAAACCGCCATACGGGCCAGTTAAGTCTTTGAAAAAAATCATTTTAATTAAACCAGTTTTTGTTTTTTTTATTTTAACTCTCTTGATCCTTTTTTCCCTGGCCATTGGCCGCTACGATCTGGGATTGGGGCGTCTAGTTACAATTTTCTTGAGTTATTTTGGCGTTTCAGGCTATGAATCCCCAGAGACCTACCAAAGTATCGTTTTTCTGGTCCGCCTGCCTAGGATTTTATTGGCCGTTCTAATAGGCGGCGGCTTAGCGGCCTCGGGCGCGGCTTTTCAGACTATCTTCCGAAATCCTCTGGTTTCTCCTGAAATTTTAGGGGTTTCAGCCGGGGCCGGTTTTGGGGCCGCCCTGGCCATGCTCGCAAATCTCCCGGCCTGGTCGGTGCAGTTATCGGCCTTAGTCTTTGGCCTGATGGCCGTGGCCATGACCCTTGGCGTCGCAAGAGCTGCGCCTCGAAGTGAAATTACGGCCATGCTCTTAGGCGGCATTGTGGTTACCGCCCTTTTTGGGGCTTTTATAGGTGTAATCAAGACTTTAGCCGATCCCTGGAATACTCTACCTAGTATCGTCTTTTGGCTCTTGGGAAGTTTAGGCCGGGCTTCGGCAAGAGACGTATTGATGGTTTTACCGGCAACTATCTTGGGCTTGTCTCTGATGTTTCTTTACCGCTTTCGAGTAGAAACACTTTCTGCCGGCGATGATGAGGCCAGGACCATGGGAGTAGATCCCATCAAAATCCGGCTCTTGGTGGTTTTGGCGGCAACTTTGATTACGGCTGTTGGCGTAAGCGTAAGCGGCATGGTCGGTTGGATCGGCTTAGTTACGCCTCATCTGGCCCGGATTTGCGGCGGGACGAGCTTTCCGACTTTGCTCGTACGCTCCATAGCCTTTGGGGCGGTTTTGACCTTGGCTATAGACGATCTGATCCGCTCGGTTGAAGTGGCCGAGCTGCCCTTAGGGGTCATGACGGCCCTTATCGGTACCCCGATATTTCTTATCTTATTACCTAAGACTCGCAGGGTCTGGCGGTGAGTTTAGCCATTAACAAGCTTAGTTTTGGTTACGGCCAAAAAAATCCGGTAATCGAAGGATTAGATCTCGAAATCCCGTCGGCTAAGGTTACGGCTCTACTTGGAACTAACGGGGCCGGTAAAACCACCTTAATTAGGCTCATATTGGGGCTATTAACGCCCTGGCAAGGGACAATCGCCTTAGATGGCCAGGAATTGACCAGGCTAAAAATCGCCCAAAGAGCCAAGTTAGCCGCCTATGTGCCTCAATTTTCCGATCCGGCCCTTCCGGGTTCGGCATTGGAAATCGTTCTGACAGCCAGATTTTCTAGGCTTTCTTTGGGCTGCGCGCCTAAAGGCCAAGATTGGCAGGCGGCGGAGGAAGCTTTGGATCTAATGGGCATAAAAGGCCTTTCCGGGCGGCCCTTTATGGATCTCTCTGGCGGGGAAAAACGAAAGGTCTTGATAGCTAGGGCCTTGGCTCAGAAGGCCAAGCTCTTGGTCCTCGACGAGCCCACCGCTTCTCTTGATCCGGTGGCCCAGATCGATTGCTTAAGTACTTTGAGATCACTAGCCGAAAGTGGGCTAACTATTGTTATGACCACCCATTTTCCGGATCACGCCCTGTGGGCCAGCGACATAGCCGCCCTGCTTAAAGATGGCTCGATTTTATCTAGCGGACCCTCTAACGAAGTTATGACCCCCGATAATCTGACCGAGCTCTACGGTCGGCCCTTTACGGTAGTTAAGACCGAAAAACTATTAAGCGGACGATCTTACAAAGTTTGCCTCCCGCTTTGGGGTAAGCCGTCATGACCAGATCTGGCCGTATTGGTAATTTCTTAGAGCGAGACAGGCAAGAAAAGCAAGGCGGTAGCGATAAGCCCGAGGCTTTAGGGGGGCTGGCTAATAATATTTTTGCAAAAGAAGCCGAAAACTCAAAAGATCGCTCTAATTGGCCGGTTTATTTTTTTCTTATCGTCTTTTTGTTCTTATCGTTTTTGTGTATCCACTACCAAAAGACAAGAAATTTCCCTACTCAGAGCTCAAAATTAATCTCTTGGACAACCGATCTGGCTGGTCGGAGGGTAGCTCTCCCCGGGATCATCGATTCTGTAGCCACCTTGGGTTCAACGCCAATTTTAAATTCCCTTCTGGAAATCCTAGGTCAAGGCCATAAAATCTGCAATCAGCCCACTTTGGTCCACGATATCTCCGGGCGCTGGCGCATGCATAAGATTTTTGCCCCTCAGCTTACTGAGGCCCCTTTTTTAAGGGACCGAAATAACGAACTCATTTTAGAAAATTTACTCCTAGTATCGCCATCGCTTTCCATAACCATGACTCCCAGCTACCTTGATTCTCTGGAGCGTCTAAATTTACCAGTAGTTTGGGTTGATTGGGCAACAACAGAAAAAATGCTAGAAACCGTGGGTTTTTTGGGAGAGGTATTTAACCAAAAGACTCGGGCTACAGAATTTATTTCTTACTTTCATAGCCGCTTAGAACTGGCCAGAGCCATTACAGCTGACATACCGCCATCAGAGAAGAAAACTATAGTCTACGCCTTCCCGAGGCCATATTTGACGCCCGAAGAGCCCACCGAAAACCTCTTAGAAAGGGCCGGAGCTATGAGCCTCACGTTTAATTTCTCCAAGAGGGGCCTGTGGTTTTACAGCCCCGAGGATTTACTAGCTTGGGATCCGGAGGCTATTTTTTATACCGATTATTCTCATGCCTTAGCCCTAAAGAGCGACCCACGTCTTACGGCCTTAAGGGCCATCAAAAATGACGCCCTCTATAAGATTCCGACCGTGGGTCACATGTGGAGCGGTCATACCGTTGAAGCTCCGCTGGTCGCCCTGTGGATGGTCCACCGACTCTATCCCCAATTGTACAGCCGCCAAGAATTAATAGCCGAAATGATTAGTTTTTACGGGGATTTCTTCGATTACGCTATGAGCCCGGCCTTGGCCGGAGAGATCATCGACGGCGGCTGGTGATCAATATCACATTTTGGGCGTAAGCTAGCTAAAGCAACCAATTTTCTCATCATTCGGGGATTTCTAGGGCGTCCAACAGGGCTTTGTTGTCTTTCTCTCGTTGGGCGTAGTCAAAGGCCGTCTCGCGTTCGTCGTCTTTGGCTTTAACGTTGGCCCCGGCGTCCACTAAGACCTTAACCATACTGGTCCAGCCTTCACTCGTTGCGTGATGCAGGGCGGTGCGACTTTTATAGTCCTTGGCGTTGACATCGGCGCCAAAAGCTAAAAGGAGGCAGACCATATCCATGGCGCCTGAACGGTAGAGAGCCAAAACTATGGGCGGGTAATACATATCACTTTGAATTTTAAGTGGTTGGTTGATATCTGCCCCATATTTTAGCAAGAGATTAACCAATCTAAGGTTATCTTTATTGTGATCTAAAGCCGCTTTAAAGACGTTTTCATCGGCTCTTGCGTTGGGGATCTGGAACTTTGCTCCGTACTTGAGCAAGAGTTCAACAACCTCGAAGCGATATTCAATGGCGCTACTATCGATGCTCAGGTGAAGGGGCCAATTTCTGTTGACGCTTAAGACATTTGGGTCGGCGCCGGATTTTAGCAAAAACTCTATGTAGGAAAGGGGCTGATATCGAAAAATAGCTTGGAGAAGCGCTGTTTGGTATTCGGTCGTGACTTCGTTGATGTCTGATCCCTCTTTAATGAGCTCGGTTATAACTTCAGGCGATCGGCCAAACATGACCGCCACGGCGATAGAGGGGTTCATCTGGCCGGTTTTTTCCTCTTCTTCTAACAAATCCCTTAATTGAATACTCCCGTGACGAAAACGCAACTGAAATGGGGCTTCTTCCGGGTCTAAGTGGTAGACATCGTTGGCCCCTAGCTTTAAAAGATGGTTGTGGATTTCTAAGTTATTGGTGAAGAGCACCGGATATTTTAATTTTGGGTCAGCCCCGCGAGAAAGCAAAATAAGGGCCGTTTGGTTGTACCCCTCCCAGAGAGCGAGTTCCAGCGGCGTCAAGCCATGGGCCGAGGCCACATTGGGGTTGGCGCCGCTATTGAGCAGTTGGATAAGCTCATTATAGTAATAATTGTGAATTAGGCTATCAGTAATATTTTTTTCGCCAAAGCGTTTTATTATATCGTAGATATCATTATGAATTATGTTAGTAATCAGGCGCGTATGTCCTTCGCGGTCATAAGAGTCTATCTTGGGAATGGGCTTTCTGGGCTGGCCCGGGGGCGGGGGATTGGCGGCGTAAAAGGCCTACACCGGGTCCAATAGGTTACCCTTAGAGTCCACAGCTGGTTTTAGCCAG
>JAITJB010000225.1 GCA_031279155.1 Deltaproteobacteria bacterium
GTCACAAAAGGGTGGCCAGAGCCGTAGCCCCTCAGGCATGAGTAAGCCATGGACAGTAAAAAGCCCTCATCTGCGCGGGCTAAGCTCTGGAGCCTGGCCCTTCGGTCTAAGGGAAAGTCTGGCGGCTCGCGAGTTAGATCGCCGGGACTGCCATCTTGAGGGGTATCTTCTTCTAAGAGGCCCTCTTCGATTAAAATGGCTTCAATGGGCTTAATGGGTGTATCAGGCTGATCTAGCTGATCAGGCTGATCAGACTTTTGGGGCTTAGCGGACTGAGCGAACTTTTCAGGCTTATCAGACTGCTCGGACTTATCAGACTGATCAGACTTATCAGGCTGGCTAAGGGCTTGGCTATTAATTAGCCCTGGGTTTTCAAAGTTTTTAATCTCTTCAAAGTTGTCGGCGCCTTCAAAGTTTTTTATATTTTCAAAGTTCTGAGTTTTTTGGTCTCCTTCAGTACTATCGGCTTTATCCATGGGCCTACGGTCCAAGAGCCGGTGTGTGTAATCAAAGGTCGGGCCTAAAATCTGCCCGCCGGGCAGATCTTTAAAGGCCGCCGATATCCGCCGGAAGGGTTTGATTTCATCGGTCTCTAAAGGGAGGCTATAACCTAAGCGCCTTAAGGTGGTCCGGTAAGCCCTAAGTAAAAAGACGGCTTCGGTCAGATCGCCCATGGCCTGGCTGATAGCCATAGCCGCTAAGTCCGGGGCGTATAAGGAGCCTTCGGCCATGACCCTAGATACGGCCAAAGACATTTGGCTTTGGATTTGTTCGGGGGTTATGGGGGGTATTTCAAGATCCCCGCGCCTAACCTTATCTAATAGCTTGTGGGCGGCCTCGATGGCTTTTTCGCCGCCCTTAACAGCCACGTACATGGTTTATCCTTGAAGTTTTTTATTTTCTTTTTTCCGGCTATAAGCTCGGTCTTTGAGAGCTAAGGTTAAGAGAGCGGGGGAGGGCGGCTAAGAGATTTTGGCCGGTCAAAAAGACGTCCACACCCATGGGGTAGGCTTGAAAGTTTTCCTCCCAATCGCTCAAAAAATCCTTAGTTAAAATGGGAGCCGAAAACAATTTTGGCTCTTCTAAGCCCGGGCCATAAGCCCACCTAGATAGTTCTGAGTTAGGTTTTAGAGAGCTCGAATAAAGAGCCTCGGCTACCATGACGGTAGCCGATGTATCGGGCCTGCGGTCAGTGCCCCGGTTTAAGGCTGAAAACTTAGGAAGCTCTTGAGGGTTAGCGGCCACAATGATGGCGGCGTCGATTTTAGTATTATCGCTATCGCCATCTAAGTCAGCCAAAGGGCAGGCCAGGTGGAAGGTCAGCCAGTCAGACGCTCCCCTTAATGATTTTGAGAGCCAGACTTTGGTTAAGTGGTCGGCCAAGGTCATGACCAGAGCGGCTAAGGTTACGGAAATTGGGGGAGTATCTTTAAATAAGCCCTCAAAATCAACCTCCCTCACCGTCGCCGGGCGGCTCATGGCCGTTAAAGCCGCCCGAAAGACCGTTTGGCTGGCGGCGGTGTAGTCATTAAAGGCCGGCTGAATCGCCATCATCTTCTCCTCTAACGAGAGTAAAAAAATCAACCTTAGTTGCCCTTATCTCTTCGGCAGCCATTTGGTCTTGAGCGTTTAGAGCGCAAGACAGTTCTTGGGCTAAATTTTCCATTTTAAGCGCGTACTTTGGGTTTTGCCCCAATAGATCGGCTAGGGCGGCTAAGGCCGCCCCAAGGGGGTCGTCACCTAATCTATAGCCGTGACCGATATAATCTTGGCTAGAAACCGAGCATCTGGTAACTAGCATCTCGCCTAAATTAAAGGAGGCCCCGGTAGCCCCGATTTTACCTCTGACCATGAGAAGTCCGACCTCGGGCTCGCGCAAAAAAGACCACTGTGGAATTGATTCAAAGTTATCAAAGTTATCTAAGCTATCTAAGCTATCTAAGCTATCTAGGCTATCTAGATTTTCTAAGGCCCTAGATAAAATGCTTTTATCGCCTAAATTAAAGGCTCGCATCATCTGGCTTCTTTTATGATTTGGGTCTGGTTTTTGACTTTGGCTTGGCTTTTGATTATCGTTTGGCGTTTCATTTTGATCGTTCATAAGATCCTCGCTAGCCCTTTAGTTCATAGACAGAATCTAGCCGAAAATACGACTTAGGTTTATCTTGAACGCAAAGGGCTAAGCTATCTAAGACCACGGAGGTTAAGACCTTAGGGGTGAAGATTACCGAAAGAGTGGCTATCTTTTTTTTGAGCTCAATGGGGTCGGTTACGATGTCGCCTAATGTTAAGTGAAATCTAAACTCCTCTAAGACCCATGGGTAGCCCCATTTTTGGACGTATTCCATTTGCCGGGCCGTGAGTATTCCCCGCTTATTGATTTCATCTTCAGTAGGAGGCAACCTGACTTCGGTTAGGAGCTCAAGTAAGGTTCTTTCTAAAACGGCCAGCTTGTAGTTACCAGCGTCAATAGCCAGAGCCGGAAAGCCAGGGCTTAAGCCGACCAATTTTAAGCCAGTTAGATTTACAGGAAATAAGAGCTTACTGGCCGATGATAAGATGTCGGTAATATCTTGGCGGCTGGACGCAGTCCGAAAGGGGGCGATAATGGTTGCGTGGAAACCGTAGACAGCGGCTTTTTCCGTGGGCGCGCTGGCGCTTGGATAGGGCCGGCCTAGGTAAAGGCAATAGCCCAAAGCCTGGCGACCTAGCTTATAGAGCTGGCTCTCCATCTTGGGCACATAATAAATCGCGTAGCGATATGACATTTTTTTAAAGCTACCATAGCCCCCTTGGTTTTGGCCTTATGTTAAAAACTTTTTAAAGTCAGTAACCATTTTAAATGGCCATTTTCCGGAGGCGCTGGGAAATTAGATCAAAGATGCTGACAGCTGCGATGATAACGAGCATGCAGGCGCAAGTCTGCTGGAAAAGAAAGCCGCGTATGAGCTCCCATAAGATGACGCCAATGCCGCCCGCCCCGACCATGCCGACGACGGTAGCCGAGCGGACATTACTTTCAAAGCGGTAGAGAGTAAAGGAGATCCAAAGCGGAAAAACCTGGGGGATGATGCCGTAGGTTATCTCGGTAATCAGCCCGGCCCCGGTCGATCTGATGCCCTCAACCGGTTGGGGATCGATGGCCTCAACGGCCTCAGAAAATAGTTTAGCCAAAATGCCGGTCGTGTGGACAAAGAGAGCTAAGACCCCGGCAAAGGCCCCTAAGCCGACGGTAACCACAAAGAGCATGGCGAAGACCATCTCGTTTATGGCCCTTAAGGCGTCCATGACCCTTCGGACTGGCTGCCTAATCCATATGGGCGCCACGTTTTCTGAACTCATCAAGCCCAAAGGTATGGCGCAGATAACCGCCAACAAGGTCCCCCACAAGGCAATGTGGATGGTGATTAACATCTCCTTTAAGTAGTATTTTAGATCGCTAAAATCAGGCGGAAAGAAATCTCTGACTAGCGTCACCATATTACCACCGTCGCGCCAGAGATCTAAGGGTTTGATTTCAGCCCCCCGCCAGGACCAAGCTAGGATGACCACGGCCAAAATCAAGGTGGTCGTCCAGCCTAGGCCCCGGAATCGCCTCTGAGGCGTTCCAGGGCTGTTGGTAGTTAAGCTCATAAATGGCTTACTTCATTTTCTTGGCTAAGGCCGAAAGCTCGCTATCGATGTCGGCCAGCCTCTTTTTTTGATCGTTATTTAAGTTACCGCGATCCTCTAAGTTCTTCTTTTCCTTGAAGAGCTCAAGTTGACGGATGGGGTCAAGTTGATCGTTATTGGAGACCTTAAAGCCCTTCCACTGAAGATTTTTTAGAATCTCAACTTCTCTGGCGTCGCCGGTCTGACCGTAGGAGAGAAGAAAATCATCTATTTTCTTTTTAGTAGCGCTATCGAGATCTTTGCGGCGGACTAAGGGATCGGAGGGGATAAGGGGGCTAGTCCAGATGACCTTGATAAGTTTTCTCTTATCCGGAAAGGTTATCTCTAACCTAGCTAAGCTCTCGCTGTTACAGGTGGCCACATCGAGTTGATTATTGGCTACCGATAAGGCGTTACTTTCGTGGTTAGAATTTAAGGTCCTCTTAAAGATGGTCTTGGGGTCTTTGGAGTTTAGGGCAAAGACATAGTAACCCGGGACCAAAAAGCCCGAAGTGGAGTTGGGGTCGCCGTTACCGAAGCTAAGATTTGCCGCAGCTTTAAACATGTCCTCAATGGAATTTAAAGGCGAAGAGGTATTGGCGATGATGTGGGAGTAGTAGCCGTCAGAGCCGTCGGCGGCCAAGGTCTGCATGAAGACCTCGCCTTCAGCTCGGTCAACGGCCTCCATGGCCGCTTTGTTACCGTACCAGGCCAATTGGACCTTATTGAAGCGCATAGCTTCGATGATGCCGGCGTAGTCGGTAGCGAAAAAGGCCTTGATGTTTAAGCCCGTGCGCTCGGTTAGGTCTTTAAGAAATGGATCCCACATGACCCTGAGGTTTTGGGAGGACTCAGTGGAGATGATGCCAAAGTTGATTTCATCGGCGGCCTTGGCCGGCGAAGTAAATAAAGCTGTAAAAAACATGAAGGCCAAAGCCATCATAAGGCTTAGGATGACATGGCCGACCAGTTGTAGGCCATTTTCGGACCTGGACATTTAAGACTCCTTGGTTGGTGTTTAATTGGCTTTTGGCCAGGGCCAGGGTCATAAGGTGGGCACTAGATCTGGGCGCGGATCTTCTGATGACCCTGGCCGTGGTTTGACAAAAGCTAGGCGCTTAAGCGTTTAAGACGCTGGTAGCCCCTATGGTAGGTTTAGCTTTGGGCCGCGAGATGGCGCCGGGTCTATCGATGGGCCCAATGAAGGGATCGTTATTATCTGATTGGGCCGCCTGGTTGATGGGCCGGTCGCTAAAGAGGCTAGCGGCCTTTTCGCCGTAGATGCTGCGGATTTTTTCGATACTTAATTCTGAGCTAGGTCCGTCGTAGTAAACCCGGCCACCGCACAGAGCTATGGCTCGCGGGCAGTATTTAACGGCGTAGTCGATTTGATGTAAACTAACGATGACCGTTAGCCCCTCGCTCTGATGGAGCCTTTCTAAGATCTCCATGACCTTAACCGAACTCTCCGGATCTAAGGAGGCGATGGGCTCATCGGCTAAAATGAGATCGCTTTTTTGAACTAGGGCTCTGGCAATGGCCACCCTCTGCTGCTGACCGCCGGAGAGAGTTGAGGCCCTCTGGAAGGCCGTTGACTCCAAACCGACCTTGGCTAAGGCCTCTAAGGCTAACCTGCGGTCGCTAGCGTAGAAGGTACGGCTTAAGGCTCGCCAGAGCGGGGTTCGGCCTAAGGCTCCCAATAAAACGTTGGTGATGACGTTTAGCCGGCCCACTAAGTTAAACTGCTGGAAGATTACGCCTATGCCCGTTCGAAGGCGCCTAATGTCTCGCGAGAGCCTTCCTTCTGACTGGATGACTTGACCTCTGACGGTTACTTGGCTATTGGTCTTATCGCTGACGGTAAGCCCAGAAATGTGTCTTAAGATGGTCGATTTACCCGAGCCAGAGGCGCCGATTAGGGCCACCATTTCGCCGGGATTAACTTTTAAGTCAACCCCGTCTAAGGCCTTAACCGCGCCGTAGGTTTTGGTGAGATTGGTTATATCTAGCATTTTTCTCCTCTATCATTACCAGGATCGCCCTCGAGGGAGCTTCCCTGGTTGCGCCCTTTGTTGGCTTTTGGTTTATGGCTGGCAATTGAGCCTTTAGCTTGGTATTTTTCATTTCTGGCTTTATGGTAGATAAAAAAAGTTAGGGAACCGTTTTGGCCTGGTAATTTTTTTGTACAATCTAAACTTAAATTTTTGTAAAGAAGCTTTATGGGGAATTTATGGAACTTCGAGTTTTAAAATATTATCTGACCGTAGCCCGTGAGGAAAACATCACTAAGGCGGCCAAAATACTCCACTTAACCCAACCAACCCTCTCGCGGCAGATAATGGAACTGGAAGAAGAGCTTGGGGTTAAGCTATTTAAAAGGAGTAAGCATAGGATAGTTATTACTGAAGACGGCCTGCTCCTTAAGCAGCGAGCCGAAGAAATCGTCATGATGTGCGAGAAAACTAAAGGTGAGTTTTTAAAAACTGAGGTGGGGCTTACAGGAGAAATTACTATCGGTAGCGGTGAGATGTATAGTTTTAGCTATCTGGCTGATTTTTTGGGGGAGTTTAAAAAAATCCATCCCCTTATCAGATACGATATTTTTAGCGCCAACGCCGATCAGGTCAAAGACCGCATCGAGAGGGGACTGATAGATATCGGGCTACTTTTGGAACCCGTGGATATTGAAAAATATGAGTTTATAAGGATACCGGGCCAGGAGATTT
>JAITJB010000312.1 GCA_031279155.1 Deltaproteobacteria bacterium
ACTTGACACGTAAATGCATAGGAAATTACAAATTAAAGACTAACCATTAAGATGCGTGTTAAGACATCTTTATCCTTAAACAATAATGCCACGGCATAGATCGGGTCAAGTTCAAGTTAATCAAGGTTCCAAGAGCCCATAGTGCCCAAATCACTCAAAATAAACCTTGATAATAAGCAATTGGATTCTGGTTTTTTTCGGCGAGGGCTATACCATTTTTTGGGGCGATTGGCGGGGGGACAAGCATCGTCTTTTTCCTGCCAAACTTCTCAAAAATCGCGAAGTTTGGTGCGCCAACCAAAATGGCGGAAAAAAAATGTCAACTAGAAGACGATCAAAAAACCAAGCCATTCAATGGCTTGCCTGTAATTTTTTATAGTGGTGCCGAGGGACGGAATCGGACCGCCGACACGAGGATTTTCAGTCCTCTGCTCTACCGACTGAGCTACCTCGGCTTACACCCTAAAAACTATTTACCTAAATAAGGACCAAATTGATCCGGCCCGAATTTAAGAAAAATCAAGGTAACATTTTTGGCCTGGCTTGTCAAGGCTAACTTTGACAAAAAAAGCCGCTAATTAGCCGACTAAAAAGCCCGCCGCTAAATGATTTTTTTTAGCCAAGCTTACGGGCATAGCTATCAAAGTTATCAAGGCTATCTAGGCTATCAGGGCTATTTAGCTATTTACCTAGACAAAAGCGACTGAAGACTTCCTCTAGTAAATCTTCGGTCAATACTCTCCCGGTAATGCGGCCCAAAGCTTCCAAGGCCCCTTTAATCTCAAGGGAGGCAATATCTGGCGCCTGGCCGTCCTCAAGAGATTTTACCGTAGCGTTTATATAATCTAGCCCCTCCTCTAAGGCCTTTTGTTGGCGTAGATTGGGGACAAGCTCGGGGTTTAAACTCGTTGGGGTTAAAAAAAAGCCCAAGATATCCTGTTTGAGACCATCTAAGCCCTGCCCGGTCAAGGCCGAAATCGTGCGATAGTAAGGTTTCTCAGGATGGTCAGGATGACCTGGATTCTCAGCCGGCGGTGGCCCTAGGCCGATGTCAGCTTTGTTCCAGACCTCTATGAGCTTAGGGCCATTGGGGTTAGAAAAAACCGGAGGCGGCATTCTCGTTTCCGGCTTACTTAGATCGTTTAGCCAGACGATAACCTCGGCTTGCTCAAGCTCTCTTTGGGTTAGAGCCTGTCCCTGGCTCTCTAGCTCATCGCCATCCTCCCTTAAGCCAGCGGTATCCACGAGCTCAACCTTAAGACCAGACCAACTTACGTATCCCTCTAAGTAGTCGCGAGTTGTGCCGGGCATTGGGTTAACGAGGGCGCGGTCGCGCCCCAAGAGAGCGTTAAACAAGCTGGACTTACCGGCATTTGGGGGACCAGCTAGAACAACTCTTAAGCCATCTCGAAAGACGCGGCCGGTCATCCGCAGTTCCAATAAGCGCTCAAGATCGCCTTGGGCGTCTTTTAATATCGCCAATAGATGATCGGATCTCGCTTCAGACCATTCGTCTTCATCCATAAAATCTAGTTCGCTGGTTAAAAAGGCCGCAGCCTCCATGAGCTTAGCGAAGGTAGGTTCCAGCTTCTTAGCCAAAGCCCCTTCTAGGTGCCTAGCGGCTATGGCCGCTTCGGCCTCGCTTTGGGAGGCCACGAGCTCAGCTACGGCTTCGGCCTGATCTAAGCTTAGGCGGGAATTTAAAAAAGCTCTTAAAGTAAATTCGCCAGGTCTAGCTAGGCGGGCGCCGGAAGCTAAGAGAGCTTCCAATATAAGGCGCGGAACGGTTGATCCGCCGTGGCCATGGATTTCCGCGCTATCTTCTCCGGTAAAGGCGCCCGGACCAGGAAAATAGACGGCTAAGACCTGGTCAATGGTCTTTTGGCTAATAGGGTCAACTAAGTTACCGAAAACCATCGTCCTAGGCTTAGCCTCTATTTTGGTCTTAGACTTAAATACCGCTTGTAAGGCCGTAGTCACCCCTTGACCGGAAAGCCTTACCACGCATACGGCTCCAGGGCCAGTAGGGGTAGCTATGGCGGCGATAAGATCGCCATTTACGTTTTGAGATGAGGGCACACGCATTCCTAAGATCGGCAAGATTTATAAGACGAATTTTACTCAACCAAAGTTAGAGATAGCGAGTCTCCGGTCGAGGAGGTAATTAAAAGTCCATGACCGTCGGCTCGGACGTCCACGTGGACAGCTTGCCCGTCGATAATCTCGCCGCTTAAGATCTTAAGGGCTAAGGGATCCATCAGCTCAGTCTGGATGGCTCTCTTAAGGGGCCTGGCCCCGTAGACCGGGTCATAACCAACTCTCACCAAATAGTCGATAGCCGCCTCGGTTAAGTCTAGCGAAAGCTTGCGCTCCTTAAGGCGGTCGGCCAATAAGAGGATCTGAATGGAGACTACCCGCCTGAGGTCTTCTTGAGACAGGGAGTTAAAGATGATCAGATCGTCTAAGCGGTTTAAGAATTCCGGGCGGAAATGACTCCTCAAGGCTTCCATGACCTTAAGGTTGATTTCATCTTTAGAGAGCTGGCCGCCGACTATATATTGGGAGCCGATGTTGGAGGTCATGACGACGACCGTATTTTTAAAATCCACCGTCCGGCCCTGGCCGTCAGTTAACCTGCCGTCGTCTAAAATCTGGAGCAGGGCGTTGAAGACGTCGGGGTGAGCCTTTTCGATCTCATCAAATAACAGAACGCTGTAAGGCTTGCGGCGGACAGCTTCCGTTAGATAGCCGCCCTCTTCGTAGCCCACGTAGCCTGGAGGCGCGCCGATGAGCCTAGCCACAGAGTGCTTCTCCATAAATTCGCTCATATCTAACCTAACCATAGCCTCTTGACTGTCAAATAAAAACTCGGCTAAGGCCCTGGCCAATTCTGTCTTACCTACGCCCGTGGGCCCCATAAATATAAAAGATCCAATGGGGCGGTTGGGATCGCCAATACCTGAGCGAGCCCGGCGGACGGCCTTGGCCACAACCTTAAGGGCCTCGTCTTGGCCAATAACCCTTTGACCTAAGCGCTCCTCCATGTGGACCAGTTTTTCCCGCTCGCCCTCAAGGAGTCTACCGACAGGGATACCGGTCCATTTGGAGACGGTTTGGGCGATGTCGTCAGATCGGACTTCTTCTTTGATCAAACGCTGTCCGGTATCAGCCGTTAGCCTATCGAGCTGACTTTCTAAGGCCGGGATGCGCCCATATTGAAGCTCAGCGGCTAGGGCGAGATTACCCTCGCGGCGGGCTTTTTCGCTCTCATCTCTGGCCTTTTCCAGCTCCTCTTTTATGTTACCGATCTCGTAGACTATCTTTTTATCTGACTCCCAGCGCTTAGTTAGTTCCGATTCCCGCTTGGTGCTCTGCTCGAGTTCGGTTTCTAGCTTGGTCAGCCGGTCGCGAGATCCTTGGTCGTGCTCTTTACGCAGGGCTTCTCTTTCGATAGAAAGGGTCACCACCCGGCGCTTGGTTTCATCGAGTTCAGCCGGGAGACTATCTATCTCAAGCCTTAGCCTACTTGCCGCCTCGTCGATTAAATCAATGGCCTTATCGGGTAAAAACCGGTCGGCAATATAGCGGTGAGAAAGGGTGGCTGCGGCCACCAAGGCCCCATCGGTTATGCCCACCTTGTGATGGACCTCGTAGCGCTCCCTAAGCCCCCTTAAAATGCTGATGGTATCTTCGACAGTTGGTTCCTCAACGAGAACCGGGGCGAAGCGGCGCTCTAAGGCTTGATCTTTTTCAATGTTCTGGCGGTACTCTTTAATCGTCGTAGCTCCTACGCACCGGAGTTCTCCTCTGGCCAAAGCCGGCTTTAGCATGTTACCGGCGTCAAGACTGCCCTCAGCCTTACCGGCTCCGACTAAGAGATGGATCTCATCGATAAAGAGTATAATTTCTCCTACCGAAGCTTCGACTTCTTTAATGACGGCTTTGAAGCGCTCTTCAAACTCGCCCCGAAATTTTGCCCCAGCTACCATGGCCCCGATGTCTAAGGAGAGTACTCTTTTATTTCTAAGGGACTCCGGCACGTCGCCTGAGACGATGCGCCTAGCCAGGCCTTCGACTATAGCCGTTTTCCCGACCCCGGGCTCGCCAATGAGCACAGGATTATTTTTGGTCCGGCGCGAAAGAACTTGCATGACCCGGCGGATCTCATCGTCTCGGCCAATAACCGGGTCGAGCTTCTGGCGGCGGGCCTCATCCGTCAGATCTCTTGTAAATTTTTGAAGGGCTTGATATTTCTCCTCAGGGTTTTGATCGGTTACTCTCTGCTGCCCTCTTAGCTCTTTAAGGGTCTTAAAAACTAGCTCCCGGCTAAGGCCTCTTTCGGTTAAGAGCCTTGCCGCCGGATTATCTTTTAAATCTAAGACGCCCAAAAGCAAATGCTCGGTTGAGACGTACTCATCGCGCATCTTATCGGCCTCGCCCTGGGCAAGCTCTAAAACTTTCTTTAGATCGCCCCCGGTGTAGATACTGACGCCACTACCGGAAATGTGGGGCAATTTATCCAATTCCCGCTCAAGATCTTCCATTATGAGGCTAACGGCAATGCCGGCTTTAGCCAAAATGGGCCTGACCAGCCCGTCGGGCTGGCGGACCAGGCAGGTTGTCAAATGAAGGGGTGTTAGTTCCTGGTGGCCACGGCGTTCAGCCAGGCTATCGGTATCAGCTAAGGCCTCTTGGCTTTTTAATGTGAATTTATCATATCTCATAAGTTGTCCACCTTTTAATTAGCGTTTTGCCATACTTCCTGACTAAAATTAAGGACGCTTAGGTCTTTTGTCAAGTCTTTGGCCAAAGACGGCCAAGGTAGCCAATGTTCCCAAGGCAACATAAAGTAACGTAAGGCGGCGTAAGGCGAGGCAAGGCAGCGCAAAACAACGTAAGACAACACAAGTCAAGGCAAGACAAAGTAAAACAAGAAAATAAAGCTAATTTATCAATCAAACAGAAAAATTAATATAAAAAGTTTACGCTAAGCTAGTAGGCTCATAAGAGCCAAACAACCAGATATGGGAAATCTAGCCAAAGGCCAAAATAGTTTGGGATAACTTAGGGGGAATAATACAATAGGTAACTTCCTCAAAGGCTTATCTTATCAGCTGGCCGATAATCTAAGTGGAGGCTAAGATGTAGTCAGAGCTATTGCCATTTTTGCCGATATGAGTGTATAATCTTAACTGACCTGCCGGACTGTGACGGCATCCATCTCCCTTGGCGCCTAGCTAAGTCATTTTTTTACTTAGCTATGTTAGAAGTACCTAGCCTATTTAGGGCGCTCGAAGGACCATGGCCCAGCTTCGATTAGCCCTTACGGTCTTGGCCGGCTATGGCCTAATAAGCCCCCTGTTAAAGCTTAGCTGCGCTTCGCCGCGCCTAATAGCGCCTAATAGCGCTTAGCCGCGTCTAATAGCCCTTGGTAGCTCATTAAGTCCTCTGAGGCTTATTGGCCGCCATCTTTAAAATATACCAATTTTTCTACTTTTGTGGATTTAGTCCAGGTTTTAATATGCAACAAGAACGTAAAAAAGATGAATTTCTCGATCGCCAAGCCAGCGATTTTTTACCCTCGGGTTTTGATCCCCTTGAATCAATGCGGATTCTAACCGATTATATGCGCAATCTTGAAATCGCTTTCAACGATCTGACCCATAAAACCACCATCTCCCAACGGCAGCTTGAAGCTTCCCTTAGGGCTTCCAAAAAGACCATCGATGACTTAGAGCAGGAAAAAGAGAGGCTGACAAAAGATCTCTTAAGCCTCTCCAATCAGGTTGAAGATCTGGAAAACCAGATGGCCACGGCTAACCACAAGTTATCAAATTACGAAAAACAGTCTAAAAAGCTCCACCGCGACAATGAGGATCTAGAGACAAACCTTATCAAAAAGGAAAACGACAATAACTTCTATTTAGCCGAGGTCGATAGGCTGCGCCGGGACTTTGAGATGGTCAGCGGCAACATGACCAACGTCAATAACCGAGCCGACGACCTCGAACGCCGCTTAGCCGCCGAGAGAGCCGTAACCCTGAGCAACGAAAAAGAGACCCGCCATCTGTCCTCTCTCTTAAGCGAATCACAGAGTAAAATCACCATTTTGGAGCAGAAACTCATCGAATTGGACAGCCAACATGGTGAAGAGTTAAAAAAACTCAATGAAAAGCTTAGTAATGACTCTAAACACGAGGTCACTCTTTTGAAAAAGCGCCTCAAAATGGCCGTCACCCCGGAGTTGGAGGACTTGGAAAAACTGACTGGTGAAAAGTTGTCGGCCGAACTGGCCAGTAATCTCAAGGCCCTTCTCAGTCGATTTATTAGTAAGATTGAGCAAGTAGGCTTTGAGGTGGTACCCAAGTAAAAAAAAGTAAAAAAAAGGCCGGCCATCACCCGACGACCGACCTTTTAACTAAATTATGTTTTTATGCCCAATCAACCAGAGCTAGCCAATTTTCAGCTTGACTTACTTCTTTTTGGGCGGTGTTGCTGGCTTGGCCGGGGCGGCTGGCGCAGCTGGTGGTTGAACAGCGGCAGCCTCTTGGGCGGCCGCAGCCCTGGCTTCTTGGGCGGCTTGGAACTGCTCAGCCCAGACGTTGGCCTCAGTCTCAGCCGTCTTGATCTGAGCCTCTGTTAGACCGCTCTTTAATTCATTGATGGAATTATCCATGGCTTCGTTTTGGAAGCCAAAGCGCTGGGCTAGGAGGTACCATTTAAGGCCTATGGTCTTGTTGGCCCCGACCCCTTCGCCGCTACTGTACATTATGCCGACGTTTTTCATGGCCTCAGGGTCGCCAGCTTCGGCGGCCTTGGTAAAAATCTCCAGGGCCTTGGTCAGATCCCTGGTCGTACCTAGGTTGCCAAAATAGTACAAGGCCCCCTGCTCTTTGATGGCTGCCGTCAGACCCTGATCAGCCGCCGCATTTAGGTACTTAAGTCCTTTTTCAGTGTCCACAGGGACTTCCTGGCCGTTTAGATATAAACTGGCCAGTTTAAAATCAGCCTGAGCCAAGCCCTTTTTGGAGGCCAAGAGGTAACTGTCCAGAGCCTTTTTAAAATCAGGGGCCGTGCCCATGCCAAACTCGTAGCAAACCCCAACGTTGAAATAGGCTTCGGCCAAGTCTAATTCAGCAGCTTTTTGATACCAATTTAGGGCTTTTCCATAATTTCTTATTTGCGGATAGCCCCTCTCGTAGAGCATACCCAAGGTCAACATGGCTCTAGGATTCTTTTTATCGGCCTCTTGGGTCAGAACATCGATCAACTCGGCTATGGTCATCACTCTGGACTCGCTAGCCGCCTCAGGTCCCACCGTAGTTGTCTCTTGCGGAGTCGATGTCGGTTGCTCCTGGGCCCAAGCCATGATGGGCGCGAACAACACTAAGAGCAGAGTCAAAAGTCCTAGAGAAACCGCCGAGGGCAGGTGAATTGCCTTTGAAAGTGAATTTTTCATCTTTTATTGTACCTAATATCCTGGAAATACCCAAAACCACCGCCAGGGGGGTTAATGGTGACGTTATCGGCCTAAGGCCGGCATGACGAAAGAACCAAAGTGGAGCATATACAAATTTTAAGTATTATACAAGAGTGCTATCAAAAAAGCTTGCTAAATCTAGCAAGCTCTCATGCAGCCAATGTTTTTTGGCGGGGATTTTGGTAAAGCAGCGGGCGGGGTAGCCCATAATGGCCTTGCCCGCCCACTTGGCGCTTTTTTAGGAATGCAATCTTTTCAATCTGGTCGGCTTAGCTTGCTATATCAAGCTCTATCTAGCTTTAACAAGCTCTATCAAGCTCTATCAAGCTGGCCAGCCCAAAGACGACCAAGACAGTCAATTAGTCGTTTAGGGGGATGTTCAGATCATCAAACTGGATGCCCAAAGCCACGACGATTTTGCGAAGGGTATCCATGCGGCAGGGGCCGCCGTTTTCGACGCGCTCGATGGTTTGGGGAGACAGGCCGGCCTTGCGGGCCAATTCAGACTTGCTGATAAGATGATCTTCACGATACTTCTTAAGGGCCTGTATGGAGTTGATAGAAGTCATTTTTTTACCTCTTTCTCTACCGTTGGTCATTAACTTTTTTACCACGGTATGGTTTAATAACGGACCGATATCTTTTCTGGTCCTTGTCCCTAAGGGACGGTTGAATAATGGCCCGAGAAAGGTCGTTATCTCGAGCAAACTGGTTTAAGCTGGCTTGTAGCCATTTTTTCCAATCCTGGTCCTCTGACGACCCTAGTTGAGAATGATTTACGGCTTTACCAGAACAACTTCACGCCAACAAAGCGGCCCTAAAATTGTAAGGAGGTCTTCCAACCAGATTTACGTTAAAAGTCTAAATGCAGAGGCCTTCTGGTTGAATATGTCCCCCACGTTTTCCAGAGTCTTACTTCTTGACTAGGAAATGGGAAAACAACTCTCTTGATTGGTTTAGTATTCTATTGAGTGCCAATCAGTGGGTTAAGCCGAAATACCAGGACATTTAGCTCATAGCAGCGCCAGAGGTCAATTCTTGGAATTTATATCCAGGACGAAAGAGTATGACTCAACCGTAACCCTTTTGACTTCTGGCATCCTTTTCGAGCCGGTTACTATTGTGATTCATTTTTTCCGAAAAGTCAAGCAAATTTTTCCGTTATGTTTGACATAAGAAATAATTCTTTTTATTGGAGGCTGCAACCGTTCGATTTGTGAGCTTGCAGTTTCATTGCTGTACTTTCATCTGCAATGGCCTACTACTGTTTGGAAGGATTTCCAGCTATCATTTGCAAGTGCCAGCGGCTGTAAATCTCGTGTTCGATATAATGTCTTCTTCTTTTGATGGTGATTTTATTTTTGACAACCCGAACGACCGGTTCTATGGTAGTTCAATGGCAATCTTAAACAACCTTTTTTTTCTTAGATAGCCCATTGGCTTTGAGTCATCAATGCCAATGCGTTATCGCCCTTTTCCTGGGAAGAATCTGATGTTAAATCGGAATTCCCATTACCATTGGCCAACTTTCCTGATTCTTTTTCAGCATTGGCCAGTTATAGCTGCCTAATCAGGCAGATCCACCATTTTTGGTGAGAAAAAAAGAGAGTGTGAAATACTATGGCTAAACTTCCCCTTGCCAAGACCACGGCTAGAGTCCCACAAACCGGTACACGTCGGAACAAGCAGACTGTTGTTAGTGACGATAGCGTCATCCGTGTAAACTTCGACCTTACCCGCTCAGATCACGTTAAGCTTAAGGTTTACGCTGCCAAAAGCGGCTGCAGTATGGCCGATCTACTTCGGGCCTTTGTGGCTTCTTTAAAAATGTCGGGCGTTAAATAGATCGGCTGGCCCCTTAGGCCGCTAAACCTGCCTATAGCGGGCTAGCGGCCACATAATGCCGCATCTTTTGCCTCCAACTACTCTTACCTTTCCGAGCTTTTGGTTACCTTAGCATTTGGCTACCTTAGCTTTTGGTTATTCGAGCACTTGGGGGCATAGGGCTATATCTCTACCCTGTAGCCCTAGGCTCAGCCTAGGGCAGGTAGTATTATGCTTTTTTTGCTTTTTTTTAAGATGGGCTATTTTGGGTGGGCCGATTTAGGTAAATCTTAGCGATCGGTGGGCGTCTTCTTGGGGCGAGGGTTGAGCATTTGCATGGCCATCATGGTCAGAATCGCAAATATCACCAGGCCGCCAGCCAATAAATGGGCCTGGCCGTATTCCATGGCCTCAACGTAGACGTAGATCTGCATGGACAATACCCTGGTCACGTTGGGAATACTTCCGCCTATCATCAGCACAACCCCAAACTCCCCGATGGAGTGAGCAAAGCTCATGATGGCCGCCGTCAAAAAGGCTGGCCTAGCCTGAGGGGCGATGACAGTTAAAAAGGCGTCGAGCTTACCGGCGCCTAAGGTGGCGGCTGCCTCTAAAGGCCGCTCGCCTAAGGCCTCAAAAGCGTTGACTAAGGGCTGGACCACAAAGGGCAAGGAACATATCACCGAAGCCACTACTAGGCCAGAAAAGGTAAAAGGCAAAAGTTTAAAGCCAAAAAACTTGAACATTTTACCTATGGGGCCAAATGGTCCCATGAAAAAAAGCAGATAAAAGCCTAAGACAGTCGGCGGGATAACCAAAGGCATGGTGGTTACGGCGGCAATCACCCGGCGAGGCAAGGTATCCCGGCGGCTCAGCCACCAGGCTAACGGCCCGCCTAAGAGTAAGCTTACGATCATAGTGGTCGTAGCTAACTTTATGGTGATTTTAATGGTCGTAATGTCGGCAGGAGTCAAAGACATTATTTCACGCGAGCCTGGGCCATAGCTGGACCAGGTATTTAATTTTGGCGCTAGCAAGGCAAGCCAGATCTAGCCTATAGCTATCTCTTGGCCTGCCTCGCTTAAAAAAGCCTTATTAGTCAATTACTTAAGGATATAACCAAAGGAGAGGATGATTTGCTTGGCCTTCTCGCCTTTGAGATAATCGGCGAAGGCCTGGACGGCGGCTTTATTTTCAGCGGTTTTCAGAATAACGGCGTCCTGAAGGATTGGCGAATATAGATCGCTTGGCACCACCCAACCAGAGCCGCTAGTAAACTTTCCGTTCCTATAGACCTGGGAGAGGGCCAATAAGCCTAGCTGAGCCGCGCCTGAGACAGCTAAGGAGTGGGTCTGAGTAATGTTCTCACCGGTGACGATTTTAGGCGTTCCTTCCAAGCCTTTTAAGAGCCCCCAAGCTTCCAAAAACTGGTAAGCGGCGGCACCGTAGGGAGCAAGCTTGGGATTAGCCACGGCTAAGTGTTCCCATTTGCCTGTCTTAAGTACCTGGCCTTCGGAGTCGACAAAGCCCTCGGTAGCTGACCAAAGGACCAAGGACCCCTGGGCGTAGGTGAAGCGGCTGCCGGGCTTGATACGACCTTCGTCTTCAAGCTTTTTGGGGGTAGCGGCGTCAGCCGATAGGAAAATGTCCACCTCTCTATCGTTGACGATCTGAGAGTAGATCTGAGCGGTCGAGGCAAAGGATGGTATGGCCTTGTGACCAGTATCCTCTTCAAAAGCTTTAATGATCTCCCCGGCTGGGACCTGGAAGTTACTGGCCACAGCCACGTAAAACTCATCGGCTGCGGCCAATGATGGAATAAAAATGGCTAAAGCCGCCAGAAATACCATGAACTTTTTCATTTAAACACCTCAAAGGTAAAGGCAGCGGCCCAAATTAGCCGCTGAAAGCGATCCCCATGGGATCAAATAAAGGCCTCAATTTAGTACACTTCTACCAAACAAAATTCTAACCAGGCAGCCTCGCGAGCATTGCTTAGAAAAAAAACAGCTCCAGGCCACCAAAAAAAATTCCCTACTGAACTTCTCGTGAAGTAACGTTATGAAAGGTGACGAGATCAATTCTTGATGTTGATTCTAATTTGACTAGTTCATTACGTCAAGTCTTTTTTTGACACTAGCCAATGTCAAACGGCTAGCGGTCAAACTCCATCAGAAATTTATTTCAGCATTTCGGATCTGTTTTCAACAAGACAGCCGTGTTAAGATAAGAAAAATTCACCTCAAGCTTCTTATGGGAGGCGCTTTGGCGACCAACGACACAACCCTAACGGCCCAAGATGTAGCTGGCCTTTTGCGCATTGCCAAAAACACGGTCTACGAGTTAGTTAAGCGCGGCGAACTAAACCACTACAAGGTTGGTCGCAAGATGCGCTTCACCAAGGCCGATGTGGACCGCTATATCTCCGACTCTAGGCGCGGCGCGGGCCAGGAGTCGAAAACCGAAAAATTTATCCAGGCCACCCAAGTGGCAACCGAGTCTAGCTTTATCGTCTGCGGCCAGGACGCCATCTTAGACGTCTTGACCGGTCACTTAAGCCGCCGCTCTAAGCCCGATCGCACGGCCCTGCGCTCCTACATCGGAAGCTACAAGGGTCTTATGGCCCTTTACCACGGCGAGGTCCAGGCAGCCACCAGCCACCTTTGGGATGGCGATAGCGGCGTCTATAACGTCCCCTTCGTGCGAAGGCTGCTCCCAGGTATCCCGGCTGTTATCATCCACTTAACTTCTAGGATCCAAGGCTATTACGTAGCCACCGGTAACCCCAAGGGCCTAAAAGACTGGGAAGATCTCAGAAGAACCGATCTGACCCTCGTCAATAGGGAAAAGGGAGCCGGCTCAAGGGTCCTCTTAGACGAACACCTAAGACTTATGAACATAAAGTCCCGTGATGTCGTTGGCTACGGCCATGAAGAATTGTCCCACCTATCGGTTGCCGGCGCCGTTGGCCGAAACGAAGCAGATTTTGGGATTGGAGACTCCAAAGCCGCTCGCCAAGTAGACGGGGTAGATTTTATACCTCTTCAAGTTGAGCAGTACGATCTAGTCTTAAAGAAAGAAGACATGGAGCTGCCCATAGTTTTAGCTATTATGGAGATCCTCAAATCAAACGACTTTCGGGCCCAGTTTCAGTTCATGCACGGCTATGACATCAAGGGCATGGGCGATGTGATAGCTGAGACCTAAAACTAGCCCATCGCTAGCCTTAGCCCTGACGCCAGCTTAGCCATTTAGCCCTAGCCCTTTAACCAATGAAGCAATTAAAAAGACCCGACCGCGTCTGCGGTCGGGTCTTTTTAATTGTCGCCTAGCTAAAAAATCTTCTATCTCTCACTTAGCCAAACAGGCCCGCCGCCAGTGTACCACCAACACGGCGGCCTGACTCCGGCTTTACTTAGGTAAGGGAAGACCTCATTGGCCTCACCTTTAGCTTCAATTGCCCCGCCAACCAATAGGACAAAGGTATCGGTCAGATCGGCTGTGAGATCTAAATCATGGGAGACGACTATCTGAGTTAAGCCGTTAGCTTTATTGCGGGCTAAAATGTCTCTCACGGCTATTGAGGCCGGAAAATCAAGGCCGGCCATGGGTTCATCTAACAGTAAGAGCTTGGGCTCTAGGGCAAGGGTAGAGGCTAGACACAATTTACGTTTCTGGCCGTAAGATAGGTGCTGGACAGGCTTATCTAAGAGATCTGCTAAGCCCATATCCGTAGCCACATCCATAGCCCGAGCCTTAGTGGCTACGTCTTTTGATGAAACGCCTAAGAGAAGATCTTCCCCGACTAAGGCTCCCAAGATATACACGTCGGGGTTTTGAGGCACTAAGGCCACCTGTCCGGTAAGTTTGGCTCTCTCTTTGGGTAGGCTAAAACCTAAGACAGAAAGGGCGCCGCCGGTCGTTGGCAATAGCCCGGCTAAGACCGTAAGTAAGGTGGATTTACCGCTGCCATTGATGCCAACCAAACCGACAAGTTCTCCGGGCCGAACTATTAGATCTAGGTTTTTTAAGGTATCTTCTTGGGCCCGGTGATGGCGCAAACAAATGCTTCTGGCATCAACTATCATGATGGGGAATGCTCGGAGAGGTTATAAATTCGCTGTTTGAAGGCCTTGCGTATGGTGCTTTTGGAATGCGCTCTTTGGTTATCCACAAATTTTCTCCTAAATTCTTTTTGGCTTTAGGGCTATGCCGGGAAACTTGGTAACTTGGCAACTTGGTAACTTGGAAAAATGGAAAATTGAAAAATTGAAAACAGAAAATTGCGATCTTGAAATATCGCCAGTAAACCATTAAAACTAGAGAGCCAGTAAAAATAGAAAATCACAAGGCTAGAAAAAGAAAGATTGCGTTAGGAGGCTCACAACTTGAAAAATATATCCCCTACCCTTAAGGCGGCCCTTTGGCTAAGAGCCCTACTCGTTAAAGCCGATCTAAGGCTCCTTTTGGTTTTGGTAGCCCTGACAGGTTTAGCGGCTTGGCTCAGTCCAGTAGTAGTCCTCCCCTTTTTCTTAGCCATAGGGCTCCCGATATTTATGGCCGCCCTAAAGCTCCAGGCCTTTCCCCGTAGCGCCTTAGCCGCCTATATTAGCTTTGTCATTATATGGACCGTGGTCCAATTTGTCATGACCTTAACTTCCCAACCAGGGGATCTCAGATTGGCTCTCTTAAGCGCCTTTACCCTAGGCGGAAAACTTACTGCCGTAATTAGCTTAGCTCTAACCGTACCCTTAGCCGCCACGCCATTGGCGGTCGGGCGAGCGGTCTCTTGGTATTTGGTGCCAGTTGATAAATTCTTCTCCCGCCTAAGAGGCCGCCATGATCCCTCGTCCCATTGCGCCTGGCGGGTATCACTATGCCTGTGCCTGATGATCTCTTTTCTGCCAAAAATTACTGCGACCATGACCGAAATAAACCGCAGCTTAAAGCTTAGAGCCCCTAAACTTTCGGCCTACCATCGCCTGAGGCTAATGGGGCTGACTACCCTTAGAGCTGTCGGCAGCCAAACCTGGGACACGGCGATAGCAATCGCCTCCCGAGATCTTTATCGCCCCGAGCCTTGGATTTGGGATAGTTTTAAATCAAAAAAATAACTTCTCGTAGCCTTTATTAAACCAAAAAACCGGCCGCAAATCTCAGTGGCCGGTTTTTTGTTGTATCTAAGGCATTGCCATCGGTAAGAAGTCTTACCTATCTTAAATGCTCCTAATTAAGACAGAGCAACTCACTTTTTCTTGGGAGTAGATTTTGGGCTCTCACTAGAGGACTTCTTTTTAGTATCGCTTTTTTTAACCTCAGCTTCATCCTCCTTCTCTTCCTCCTCACCATCGTCGTCATCATCATCATCGTCGTCATCGTCGTCGTCGTCGTCGTCGTCGTCGTCATCGTCGTCATCGTCATCCCAGTCATCTTCGTCGTCCCAATCATCGTCATCATCGTCGTCGTCGTCATCATCATCGTCGTCGTCATCATCATCATCGTCATCATCATCATCACAATCATCTTCATCGTCGTCATCGTCGTCATCATCGTCGTCCCAATCGTAGCCATCGTCGTCATCGTCATCCTCATCGTCATCATCATCTTCTTCGTCTTCATCGTCGTCATCTTCTTCGTCTTCATCTTCATCTTCAAAATCATCGTCATCATCATCATCTTCATCATCGTCGTCATCATCATCTTCATCATCGTCATCGTCATCGTCCCAATCGTCATCTTCGTCATAATCGTCGTCATCATCATCATCTTCGTCTTCTTCGTCATCATCTTCTTCATCATCGTCGCCGACTTCAAAGAGGTCGCCGTCTTGTTCATAGGCAAATCTTAAACCAAAGCAAAATTCATCGCCTTCTTCATCATCGAAGTCTAAGTCATCATCGAAATCTAAGTCATCAGTTTCGTCGTCGTCGTCCTCGTCCTCATCGTCATATAAGGGGCTACGGGCGGGTAAGTTATTTTGGTCGTCACTATCAGATCCATCAGTCAACAAGCCGGGCTGTGGGCTGCGTTCCTCACCTAAATATCTCTCTACATATTCACCTAAATAACCTTCTAAGATTTCTACAACATCTGCAGCGTCTTGAATGCCCTGATCGCTAGCTTTAAACAACAATTCAACGTATCTAGCTTCCCTTCTATGATGGCCCATTTCTTTTAGAAAGCCAACTAAACCTGTCTTGTACTGAGCAATGGGGTTGCCTCTTTCGGCTTCCGCTTTGAAGGTCTCTAAAGTCGTAACCAAATCAAATTTATTGCCCCTAGGCGCGCAGATGAGCCTGATTAAGTTTTTCCTGGCCGTTTCATTTTCATTTAAAGTGGCTTTTAATAACCACTTAGTAGCCTTGGATATATCGCGGGTAACACCATCGCCTAAAGCGTACATAGTACCAAGTTTTTCTTGGGCCGGCTCAAAATCATCTTCAGCTGATTTGGTTATCCAATTTAGACCCTTGATTCTATTGATCCGAAGGCCTTCACCGGTAAAGTACATCACACCTAAATTTAACTGGGCGGCGGCGTCGCCATTTTCGGCGGCTTTTTTAAACCATTTGGCGGCCTCACGCATGTTTACCGGTATCTGACCGCCAACAGTATACATTAGAGCTAAGTTATACTGGGCCATGGATTCGCCATTTTCGGCAGCTCTTGTGTACCAATAAATGGCCTTTTTCTTATCCCTACCTACGCCATCGCCTGTGTCATACATCAAGCCTAAGTTGTATTGGGACATGGGGAAATCTTCAAGGCCAGATCTTATGAACAAATCTAAAGCCTTACTCTTATCAACCGGTATCCCTTCACCTTTAAAGTGCATCACGGCCAGATAAAACATAGCCGCCGTGTCGCCTTGGTCAATGGCCTTCTGATACCATTCAATGGCCTTTTCTTTATCGACTTCGGCGCCAATACCGTGATTGTAAATTAAGCCTAAGTTCAGCTGAGCGGCTACATGGCCTAGCTCGCCAGCTTTTAAGAGATTTTCAAATCCCTTTTTCATATCTCTAGGGACGCCTAATTCGCCGCCATAACATTCCGCTGCTAACTTAAAATATTCTTCAGCCTTGGCCGCATTCTTGGCCGCGTCTTTATCGTCAGAGCCGCCTTTGGCCGCAGGCTTGGCCTTGGAGGGAGGCTCGGCTGCCGGCTTGGGCGCAGGCTTGACCAGCTTAATTGCCGCCTTAGCTGGCGGCGCGGCTGCAGGCTTGGCTTCCGGTGTGGCTGGCGGCGAGGCCGCAGGCTTAGCGGCTTGTTTGGCCGTAGGTTTAGCTGGCGGCGCGGCCGCAGGCTTAGCGGCCTGTTTGGCCGCAGGTTTAGCTGGCGGCGTGGCCGCAGGCTTAGCGGCCGGTTTGGCCGCAGGTTTAGCTGGCGGTGTGGCCGCAGGCTTAGCGGCCTGTTTGGCTGCCGATTTAGCTGCAGGTTTAGCTGCAGATTTAGCTGGCGGCGTGGCCGCAGGTTTGGCTGCCGGCTTAGCCGCTGGCTTAGCTGGCTGCTTGGCCTCCGGGGTAGTCTTTTTCACTGAATCACTCTTTTCCTCTGTAGTAGCCTTTTTCACAGAAGCTGACTTATCTTTAGCAGCGTTCTTGGATTTTTTGGAATCACTCATACTGTTTATAGCCTTTTATTGGTATTGGTCCAGCCGCAGTGGAACTCAAAAGGTTTGATAGTACCCGCTGCGGCCAGGGGTGACCTTTTAGCCATTTATATCTAATCAGAAAATTTTGGGCTTAGCCAGACACTGAAGGCGTTTTAAGGGCCTTAGTAGCGGTAGATTTTTGAGCTAAGATTTCTACTAACCGTTTATGAACAAAATTTCGTAATTGTTGAGGCTTCATGGTGTTTTTGGGGTCGACAGCTGACAGAGGCATCTCAGCCCGGGCCATATTTTTATGGCCGCCTGCTGAACCGTAAGGCCCGAAAGCATCGGCGGCTAGCCGGCCTAGGTTACTCCGTAAGCCGCCAGAACGCAAGACCACAACTAAATTGGAGCAGTGAACACCACTAGCTACGGCCCGGTTGACGCCGTTTATCTGCATTAAAAGATCAGCGGCTAGAACTAAAGTATCAGTATGATCTAAGTGCTCAAAGAAGACTGAGGCGAAATTTTTAGAAAAAACGGTCTGATGAAGGGCTCTAATCAGAACGCGAAAAGAGTTGCGGTCAATTGGCGCTCGTTCAATATCAGATAGCAGGGGGTGGTGGATCATTGGGTAGAGCCACCTAAAGGCGACCATGTCCTCCAACTGCCCTTGGCGGACAAAATTTTGCGTATCGGTCTTGATGGCGTAGAAGAGAGCTGTGGCCAAAACCGGGTTGGGGCGGATCTTAGCCGTCCTTAGGTAGTGGGCAAAAATGGTCGCCGTAGCGCCATATTCCGGCCTGATATCGACAAATTCCGGCACATGGCCAGGCTTGAAGGGCGGGCCCACAGGATGATGATCGACAACCACGCTGAAACTCAAATCAGAGGTCAGCGGGTGGTGATGGGGTTGAGAA